>NZ_JACVTT010000025.1:0-51013 GCF_016624665.1 Stenotrophomonas sp. S39
TGCAGATCCGCAGGGACCTGGGGTACTGGGGCCCGTCGCAGCGGTGATGGGTGTGATGTAGAGCCGAGCCCATGCTCGGCTGCGGCAAGCCGAGCATGGGCTTGGCTCTACAGTAGATCCACGCCATGCGTGGATGCCGGCCCCGCCGTCACCAGCGCAGCTTGCGTCGCGCGAGTGCTGCGGCCAGCTGCTCCATCACCTGTTGCGCCTGCGCCTGTGGCAGGTAGTTCAGGGCCAGTGCCACATCGCCATGGGCGCCGGCCGTGTCCAGCTGCAGGCTGGCGGTGCCCAGCAGCTTGTCCAGCGGTGAGCGCTGCAGGCGCAGGCCCTGCACCTTGTCCAGTTCGGCCCAGCGCCACCAGCGCTGCCACCAGCCGCCGCGCACGGCCACGAACTGGCCATCCAGATGCCAGCCCATGCGCGCCATCTGCCGGTGCGCCACCAGCAGCGCCACCGGCAGCCAGGCCAGCACCAGCAGCCCCCAGGGGCCCCAGCGCCAGTACGCAGCGGCCGCCAGCAACGGCACCAGCACCAGGCTGCCCAGGCTCAGTCGCCACCAGCCGCGTTGCGGCAGGGCATGCCACTGTGCCGGCGGCCACTGCAGTTGCGGCAGCAGGTGCTGCACCAGCCCTTCGCAGGTGGTGGCCGCGGCCAGCGGCGCCAGCTCGCGCAGGGCGCGGTCGTCATCGCGTGCGGGGCCGCCGGCGGCGCTGTCGATGCGCAGCTGGCGCAGCCCGAACCAGCGCTGCAGCGTGCCTTCGCGCAGGGTCCATGCCTGGATGCGGCGCCGCGCCACGCTGCTGCGGGTGCGGCTGAGCAGGCCGGTGGACACGGTCAGCCGGCGTTCGCGCTCGCTCAGGGTGAAGCCGTGGTAGCGCAGCACGGTCAGCACCACCGACAGCACACGCAGCCCCAGCCAGCCCAGCAGCAGGGCGGCGGCCACCAGCAGCAGCGTGCCGGTCAGGCCCGCGTGCAGATGGCTGACGTAACCGAAGGCCTGGCGGCCACCGCGCTGGAGGGCGTCGTCCATCATCGGCCGTGGCACGGTCTGGAACAGCACGCCGACGGCGGCCGCGGCCAAGGCCCAGCCACGGTTGGAAAGCAGGCCCATGCGCAGCACGTCCCACGCCGACAGGCGCAGCAGCACGCGCTCATCCTCGTCGCCGGCGCTGTCCTGCGCTGCATCGCCGGGCACGGCCTGCGGCGCTTGCCCACGCTGGCGGACCAGGCGTTCCAGCGCCAGCGCCTGGTCCAGCTTCAGCACGCGCATCTCCGCTTCCGGGCGCACGCCACCGGCCGATTCCAGGCGCAGCTCCGCCACCCCGAACAGGCGGTGCAGCGGGTTCTGCCGCACCTCCACGTTGTGTATGCGGGCGAAGGGAATCTCGCGGCGGTTGCGCGACAGCAGGCCGCTGCGCACGGTGATCGCATCACTGCCGATGCGGTAGCGGTAACTGAGGTACTGCAGCACCGAGACCAGCACCAGCACGGCAATGGCCGACAGCGGAACCAGCTGTGCCCACATCGGGTCGCGGTCGCCGCGCTGGCCGAACACCAGCAGCGCCACCAGCGGCAGCAGGTAATGGCGCAGCTGCATCAGCAGCACGAACAGCCACGACCAGGGATGCAGGCGATGCTCCTGGCCATCGCCTGGCAGCGCAGGCGGCAGGGACGGTGGCAGGCTCACAGCGCGTCGGCGTCCTGGTCGAGCTGGTGCGCGAGGGTGTCGCGCAGGCGCTCGGCATCGGCCTCGTCCAGGCCGCTGACGGTCACCGCGCTCAGGCGCGTACCGGCCGTGTGCACGATCAGCGTGGCCAGCCCGGCGCGGCGTTCCAGCGGCCCACGGCGCAGGTCCAGGTGCTGCACGCGGGACATGGGGATGCGGGTTTCCAGCTGCCACATCAGGTCGCGGCGCAGGCCCAGGCCCTGGGCATCCAGCCGCCAGCGCGTGCGGGTCATTCGCCGGTGGCCGAGCCAGGCGCCGAACGCAAGGCCGGCCAGCAGGCCGACCGATGCACCCCACAGGCCACCGGGCAGATCGAAGAACCACCAGGCGGCGGCCAGTGGCGCGCCGGGCACGAACAGGCCGCCAAAGGCGCCCCCCAGCGCAGCCAGGCGGGCGGCGCGCAGCGGCAGCGGTTGCCAGTGGTCCAGGTGGTCCAGGTGCGGCGATGCAGGCGAAGGCAGTTCGGTCACGCGGGTGTCCGTCGGGCAGCGGGGCAGGGCGGTGGTGGCCATGGCCACCCCGCGCAGACGGTAGCAGGTCGGCCGCGTTACTGGGCGGCCTGGATCAGCGCGTCGACATCGAGCGTGTGGCCGGCGCGGTCGGCCTTGGTGCGCAGGTAGTGCTCGTTCTCGGCGGTGATCTCGCCGGTGACCGGAATGCAGTCCAGCACTTCGATGCCGGCATTGCGCAGGCGCTGTGCCTTGGTCGGGTTGTTGCTGAGCAGGGCCACGCGCGAAATGCCCAGGCCGCGCAGCATCGCCACCGCACTGCCGTAGCGGCGCTCGTCGGCACCGAAGCCGAGCTGTGCATCGGCGTCGATGGTGTCCAGGCCGTCGTGCTGGTAGCCATAGGCGCGCATCTTCGCGGCGATGCCGGTACCGCGACCTTCCTGGTCCAGGTACAGCAGCACGCCGCCGCCCAGTTCCTTCAGCTTGCGCAGGCCGCGCCGCAGCTGGTCGCCGCAGTCGCACTTGAGCGAACCGAACAGGTCACCGGTCAGGCACGAGGAATGCACGCGTACCGGCACCACCGCCGACAGGTCGGGCTCGCCGACGATGATCGCCACCTGGTCGCGCTGGGCCACGCCGCCGCGGAACACCGCGAAGGTGGTCATGCCGACGTCGCGCAGCGGTACCGGCGAGCGCGCCACCAGTTCGTAGTCATGGGCGGCATGGGCCGCGCCTTCGGCCAGGTCGCACAGGGCCACCTCGGCCGCACCGTCGAAGGTGTGGTCGCCGGTGTCCAGGCGCACGGCCACCATCGCCGGCAGCAGCAGGCCCAGGCGGGCCAGTTCCACCGCGCCGGCATCGAAGTCGTCGCCCGCGCTCCAGCCTTCCGGCATCGGACCCGGTTCGCGCAGGTAGCCCAGCGAGGGCAGGGCATCGAAGGCTACGCCGGCCAGCGGCAGGCGCGCACCCTCGGCGGCCTCCACGCCAAGCACGCGGGCCCGGGTGGCGGTCAGGAACAGGTAATGGCGCTCGCGCGCAGCGCTGGCGAAGGCGGCGAAGCTGCTGGCCGTGGCGCTGTCCAGCGCGATCACCGCCAGGCGTTGGCCCTGGCCATCATGCAGCAGCACCGGGCGACCGGCACGCAGCTCGGCCACCGCGCGTTCGCAGCGGATCGCGGCGGGATCGCCGAACAGGGAAGAAGCAGGCATGGCAGGACCGGGGGAGGCGGACATCGCAGTCTCTATGGGGGCGCCAGCGCGGTATTCAACGTACTGCGGCAGCCGGTCGCAGGCCAGCTGCCGCCGTCCTCAATGCGGATGTTCTTCGGTGGCGTACGGGTCATCTTCGCCGCTGCCCGGCGGGCGCAGCGTGTAGCGCTTGTAGGTCCACTGGTACTGGGTGGGGTCGCGGCGGGCGATGCGCTCGATGCCGGCGTTGAGCGCGGTGGCCGCCACCTGCGGGTCCGGGTCGGCCACGGCCGGGTCGGTCGGTTCGATGTGCAGGGCGAATTCCATGTCCGGCCCGATGCGCTCGCACCAGCCGTACAGCACGGTGGCGCCGGTGCGCTCGGCCAGGCGGTTGACCAGGGTCATGGTCAGCGCCTGCACGCCGAAGAACGGCACGAACACGCCGTCGCCGGCCTTGGGCTGCTGGTCGGGCAGGATGCCGGTGGCACCGCCGTCCTTGAGCACCTTGAACAGCTGGCGCACCGCCGGGCCTTCGGCGCGCACCTGCTGCACGTTCTGGCCGCCACGCACCAGCTGCAGGAAGGCGTCGCTGGCCTCGTCCTCTGGTGGCTTGTAGACGATGGCGATCTGCCCGCGCGAGGCCAGCCACTGGTTCAACAGCTCCCAGTTGCCGTAGTGCGGGGCGGCCACGATCACGCCCTTGCCGCTGGCCAGGGCTGCGTCGTACAGGGCGGCCCCGTGCTGTTCCTTCAGGTGCAGGCGCAGGTTGTCCGCCGGCGGTCGGCTCCACAGGCGCAGGGTTTCGATGGCCTGCAGGGCGGTCGAGCGCAGCAGCTCGCGGTGCAGGCGGTCGCGCGCGTCGCCGGTGATCTCCGGGTAGGCCAGCTCCAGGTTGCGCCGGGTCACCCGGCTCTCGCGGGCGTTCAGGCGGATCCACGCCCAGGCCAGGGCGTGCGCGAACCCCCGCAGCAGCGGCCAGGGCAGGCGGGCGAACAGGGTGGTGGCGCGATGGACCAGCCGGGCTTTGCGTTGCGGATTCATTGGTCTCAGTTTAGCCAAGGGCGCTGCTATCGTGGCCGCCCCCGTTATCTGGAGCCCTTCGATGCTCGTCCTGATCCAGCGTGTCACCCAGGCTGCCGTGCATGTGGAGGGCGAGGCGGTCGGGCAGATCGGCCCCGGCCTGCTGGCCCTGGTGGGCATGGAACCGGGCGATACCGAGGCGCAGCTGCAGCGGATGGCCGATCGCCTGCTTGGCTACCGTGTATTTGCAGATGAGGCGGGAAAAATGAACCGTTCGCTGCGCGATACCGGGGGCGGCCTGCTGCTGGTCAGCCAGTTCACCCTGGCCGCCGATACCCGGTCGGGCATGCGGCCCAGCTTCACCAGCGCCGCCCTACCGGACGAGGCTGAACGCGGGTTCAATCGATTTGTCGGGATCTGCCGTGAAAAACACGCCCCGGGGGTGGAAACAGGCCGGTTTGGTGCCCATATGGTCGTCAGCCTGGTCAACGACGGTCCCGTGACCTTCCTTCTCAGGCCCTAGGCCGCCGGGACCACCGCCCGGCAGGCGGGGCCCCGGGCTGGTATAATGCTACGTTCCCTATTTCTCCCTAGCCGGTGGCGCGAGCACTACATGGCCAACGAACGTCCTGCCCAATCCGAAATCAAGCAACTGATCAGCAAGGGCCTGGAACAGGGCTACCTGACCTACGCCGAAGTCAATGACCATCTGCCGGACGACATGGTCGACCCGGAACAGATCGAAGACATCATCGGCATGATCAACGGCATGGGCATTGATGTCCATGAAGTTGCGCCGGATGTGGAAACCCTGCTTCTCAACGACGGCAACACGGGCAACCGTGAGGTCGACGACACCGCGGCCGAAGAAGCCGCCGCAGCGCTGAGCGCGCTGGACACCGAAGGTGGCCGCACCACCGACCCGGTGCGCATGTACATGCGCGAAATGGGCACCGTCGAGCTGCTGACCCGCGAAGGCGAAATCGCCATCGCCAAGCGCATCGAGGAAGGCCTTTCGCAGGTGCAGGCTGCCCTGGGCCAGTTCCCGGTCTCGGTCGAATCGCTGCTGTCCGACTACGACGCCCACAAGGAAGGCAAGAAGCGCCTGGCCGAAGTGATCGTCGGCTTCAACGATCTCTCCGACGAAGTGCCGGCTCCGGCCGCTGCTGTGTCCGATGACAGCGACGACAGCGATGACGACGCCGACGAGGACGAGGACGATGATGTCGACAGCGGTGATGAAGAAGCCGCACCGACCGGTCCGGACCCGGAGGAAGTCGCCGCGCGCATGCAGGCGCTGACCGACGCCTTCAATGCCTTCAAGAAGGCTGCCGCCAAGGGCGACAAGAAGAACCTGCCCAAGCTCCGCGAGGAGATGTCGGCGGTGTTCGTCACCCTGAAGCTGCCGCTGCCGCTGACCGACGTGCTGACCAAGCAGCTGCGCGACACCATGGCCGACATCAAGTCGCATGAGCGCCGCGTGCTGAACCTGGCCACCGTCACCGCCCGCATGCCGCGCAAGGACTTCATCCGTTCCTGGGAAGGCAACCAGACCAACCTGGAATGGGTGGAAGACGCACTGAAGCGCAAGCAGAAGTGGTCCTCGGCGCTGCGTGAGGTGAAGGACCAGATCGTGTCCGAGCAGCAGGCCACCATCGACATCGAAAAGCTGACCCTGCTGGACCTGGACGAGCTGAAGGAAATCAGCCGCGCCATGGCCTACGGCGAAGCCAAGGCCCGCAAGGCCAAGAAGGAAATGGTCGAGGCCAACCTGCGCCTGGTCATCTCCATCGCCAAGAAGTACACCAACCGCGGCCTGCAGTTCCTCGACCTGATCCAGGAAGGCAACATCGGCCTGATGAAGGCCGTGGACAAGTTCGAATACCGCCGCGGTTACAAGTTCTCGACCTACGCCACCTGGTGGATCCGCCAGGCGATCACCCGCTCGATTGCCGACCAGGCACGCACCATCCGTATCCCGGTGCACATGATCGAGACGATCAACAAGTTGAACCGCATTTCCCGCCAGATGCTCCAGCAGTACGGCCGCGAGGCTACGCCGGAGGAGCTGGCCAAGGAAATGGACATGCCGGAAGACAAGATCCGCAAGGTGATGAAGATCGCCAAGGAGCCGATCTCGATGGAAACCCCGATCGGCGACGACGAGGATTCCCATCTGGGCGACTTCATCGAGGACACCAACGTGGAGTCCCCGATCGAGAACACCACCAACATCAACTTGTCTGAAACCGTGCGCGACGTGCTGGCCGGCCTCACCCCGAGGGAAGCCAAGGTGCTGCGCATGCGCTTCGGCATTGACATGAACACCGACCACACGCTGGAAGAGGTCGGCAAGCAGTTCGACGTGACCCGCGAGCGCATCCGCCAGATCGAAGCGAAGGCCCTGCGCAAGCTGCGTCACCCGAGCCGCTCGGAACAGCTGCGCAGCTTCCTGGATATCGACTGATATCCAGCGACGGCTGATGTGTTGAGAGAAACCCCGCTTCGGCGGGGTTTTTCTTTGGTAGCGCCGGGCCGTGCCCGGCGGATTGTTTGGATGATTCGTAATTTTTACGTAACACTATTTCTGGTATCTGCTGCGGTTGGTTCCGAAAAAATCCATGTAAAACAATAGATTTTAAGTTTTACCCCGCTTGCAGGCCGCATTCTTTTGCGCTAAATAAGTAACACTATTCGTCCCCAAGGCCCGCCCATGGCCCGCCGCGCGCTCCTGCAACCCCAGGATCTGATCGCCCAGCTTCCCCCCGGCCAGCCACAGCCGGCGGCCGCGCTGGCCGAGCGCCTGGGCGTGAACCGCATGACGCTCAGCCGCCTGGTCGCGGCCAGTGGCGATCAGGTCGTGCGCCTGGGCCAGACGCGCGCCACCGCCTATGCCCTGCGCCAGCCCTCGCGCGTGGGCAGCGAATGGCCGCTGTACCGCCTGCGCGAAGACGCCACGCTGGAAGAGCTGGGTCGGGTGATCGCGCTCAGCGGCGACACCTTCCACGTGGATGCCAGCCGTGCGCGGCCCAACCTGCTGCGCGCACCGGACGGCGATATCGCCGCCTTCTTCCCGGGCCTGCCGTGGTACCTCGATGACCTGCGCCCGCAGGGCTTCCTCGGCCGCAGCTTCGCGCATGGACGTGCGCGCGGGCTTGGACTGCCCTCGGATCTGGCCCGCTGGCAGCGCGACGACGTGCTGGTGGCGCTGGTGCATGGCGGCGGAACCGAGACCGGCGATCTGCTGCTGGGCGGTGAGGCCGTTCAAGCGGCCCTGGCTGCGCTGGATGCACCGCCTGACCGCGTGGCTGCACGCGACCGCCCGCAGCAGTACCCGCACCGCGCGCGTGCCGCATTGGCCGGCGAAGACGTGGGTTCTTCGCCCGGCGGCGAGCAACCCAAGTTCACCGCCACCGTGGAAGGGGACGGCGGGCGTCGCGCGGTGATCGTGAAGTTCGCCCAGCCCGATGGCGGCGAGGCCGCGCAGCGCTGGGCAGACCTGCTGGTGTGCGAACACCTGGCACGGGAAACCCTGCGCGCCGCTGGCGTGGATGCCGCCAGCAGTGAGTTGCTGCAGACGCCCACGCATACCTTCCTGGAAGTGACGCGCTTCGACCGCAGCGCCGATGTGCTGGGGCGTCGGGGCTTTGTTTCGCTGTTGTCGCTGTCGGCTGCGTTTACCGGCGAAGCGACGCTGGAGTGGCCGCGCGCGGGTGCGCAGCTGCAGGCGCTGGGCTGGCTGTCTGCCGGGACCGTGCAGGCGATGGCGCGGCTGCATGCGTTCGGCCGGTTGATTGGCAACAGCGACATGCACCAGGGCAACATCGGTTTCCAGTTCGTTGATCGCGGCCCGTTGCCGCTGGCGCCGGCCTACGACATGTTGCCGATGTCGTTGGCACCGTCGCGGTTGGGTGTGCTGCGGCAGGATGTGCTGTTGGATGCCGTTGCGCCGCGTGAGAGCGGGGAACTTGAGCACCTGCGCTGGGCCGCACCGCTGGCGAGCGAGTTCTGGGACCGCGTTGCGGGGGATGCGCGGGTGGGGTCGGACGGATTGCGCGCGCTGGCGCGGGGGAATGCCGAGCGGGTGCGGGCGATGGGCGCGCGGTTCGGGTGATTTCGTATGACGCATCTCCCCGTGTTTCCAGTGATTGAATCGCCCTTAGTGCCTCCGCGCTGCGCCCTGTGACGTACTTGGCTTTGAGGATTGTTGGAATCTGACCACGGAATTTTCCTGCGCGCTGCGCTCACCCAGTCGAATTCCTAATCCGTTCAAGGCGTTGGACCTTCCGGATGCTGCATGCACTCCAGAGCGTGTCGCAATCAGCAATTGAGCCCTCTACCTTCTCTTCTACACAGTCCTTCGCAGGTGCTCAACACACCTTCGTGGGCGGACTGTCTGACACAACAGCAGCAATCCAAGGTCAAGCCGCATCACTCGCCATCCCGGTGAGCTCCAAGGTTTCTGGCCGGGTGGCGCGCAGCCATACAAGACTCCGCAAGGAGGAAAGCTGCGGGCGGCCCTACGACCGTGTTGAAGCGCCCGGTCGCCTCTCTCAACAGGAGGCGGAAGAGGTTCGACGAATCGTAGGAGAGCGAAGATGGGACTGAAAGCGAGAGCTGGTGCAGCTTCCGATGAAGGGGAGCGGGTGGACGACTGTGACTTCGTGCCGTTGATGGACTGGGACGAGGTGCTGCAGGACGAGCGCGAAGATCGACTGGGGTTCGCCCGGCGTACGACGTATGCGTTGCTGACGCTTCCGGGCTCGGGACTGGTTGAGGGCTTTGGTGGCGGAAATCAGCCGGGGCTGGAAGGGGCTAGAAGGACTGTCGCGCTGTTCCAGGCGCATCTGCGGCAGATGCAGCACTTCGCGGAGATCGCGGAGGTGCGGCTGGAGCAAGTAGCCAAGGCACTGGCCGTGATCCCTGAGTAGCCGGGCGGGGGCGTGCTCCACTACACTGTGGCGCTGCGCAGGGCCTATAGCTCAACGGTTAGAGCAGGGGACTCATAATCCCTTGGTTCCAGGTTCGAATCCTGGTGGGCCCACCACATTGACGTCCATAGGAGTCCAAGGACGTATTGCGAAGCCTAGTGGTGCTGGATTTAGACCAATTTTGGCGTCCAGTGGTGTCCAATGGCATCCACTTGCATCCACGAAAAAAGTGAGTCAGGCTGTGTGTCAGCGGGCTAGACGCCCCTCGATGACTCACAGGCGCTCGACTCACATGCTGACCGACACCAAGTTGCGCTCGCTCAAGCCGAAGGCCAGTCCCTTCCGTGTGGCTGATGCCAACGGCTTGTGCATCGAAGTGCGCCCATCTGGAGCCAAGGTCTGGCGTTACCGCTATCGCTACCTGGGCAAGGCCAGCATCGTCACGCTTGATGAGTACCCCTCAATGTCGCTGCAGGCTGCTCGCGTCGAGCGCGACCGTCTGCGCTCATTGCTGCGGGGCGGGGCAAATCCCGCCCAGGTGGCTCGGGTGGAGAAGGCCGCACATGGCGAGCGGTCCGCCAACACCTTTAGTGCCATCGGTTTCGAGCTGCTGGCAAAGCGCACTAAGGAGGGGCTGTCTCCCGGGTCGGTCGTGCGGGAGCGCCGGCTGATCGAGAAAGATCTGGCCGGGCTGGCGGATATGCCTATCGGGGACATTACTGCTCCGGTTCTGCTGGCTGCACTCAGGAAGCTGGAGCAGAGAGGCGTAGTCGAGACCGCCCATCGGGCCAGGGCCCATGCCGGCCGAATCTTCCGCTATGCCATCGCCACCGGTCGTGCTGATAGGAATCCGGCCCAAGATCTGACCGGGGCGCTCGAGCAGCCGCAGACGAAGCACTTTGCGAGCGTGACCGACCCCGCCGTCATCGGCGATCTCTTGCGCGCGCTGTGGGGCTATCAGGGAGCGCTGGTCACTCAGGCGGCGCTGAAGCTGGCCCCTATGCTGTTCGTGCGTCCGGGCGAGCTGCGCCAAGCGAAATGGGCCGATATCAATCTGGATGCAGCCGAGTGGCGTTACGTCACCAGCAAGACCAAAACCCCGCACATCGTCCCTTTGTCCGACCAGGCCGTCGAAGTCTTGCAGGAGCTTTACCCGTATACGAAGCGGAGCGAATTCGTATTCCCTGGCGTGCGCAGTGCGCTCAAGCCGATGAGCGAGAACACGATGAACGCAGCGCTCCGCAATCTTGGCTTCGACTCAGACACGATGGTCGGCCACGGCTTCCGAGCAATGGCGAGAACGGTACTGGACGAGGTTCTTGGCTACCGCCCGGACTACATCGAGCATCAGTTGGCGCATGCCGTGAAGGATCCGCTCGGGCGGGCCTATAACCGGGCAACCCACCTGCCGGAACGCCGAAAGATGATGCAGGCCTGGTCTGACTATCTCGACCAGTTGCGCGTTGCAGAACCGAACGTGCTGGCCTTCAAGGCTAAGCGCGCCTAACCACTACATAGGTTCTAAGGAGGGCCATAGCAAGAAGCAGAGCCGCATAAACAAAGCGGCCGAGGAAGGGGCTGGAACCCCTAGCTCGGCCTACCACAACCGACTATTGGAGAGTCGATCATGGATTGCAACATTGTACCTGTTGCGCCTGAACGGGCGCGTTCGGCCGAAAAACGGCCGTCAGTCTCTACGCGAGCTACTCGCCCCAACACGTTCGTCCGAGTCCACCGCTGGCTCGCCCTCAACGACGACGCAAATACCTACAGGCTCTGCACGGCGCTGTTTGTCGTCGCTCTGGCGTCGGCCGCTACTTCTCCTGCGTCAGTCACTGCGTGCCTGGGGGTAATCCATGGCTGCTTCTGAAGTCACCATTGAAGCTGCGTATGGCGCGATTCCGGTTCAGGACAACGCGCCCACCTACAAGATCTGCGCCGGCATCGACACGCTGCATGCACTCGGTGACGCCAGCGTCTACGTCAGCTTCGTGCGGTCCTTCTTCAGGACCTGCATGGAGAACCAGCTAACGCCCACGTTCGATGACCTTGCTGTTCTCGACCACCTTCTGGAGCAGGCCCAAGCTCTCCGCCGTGCATCGAGGGTGGACTAATGAGCGCTCCGGACAAGCAGGTGAGGTGCGCCCTCGATATGCCCATTGACCGCGGCCAGGTGCGGGATCCTCTTGAGGCGCTAATAGCTGGTGGAATTCCGATTAGGACACTGCTCGGCCATCACCTTTGCAGCATCGACTGGCTTGCTGCCCGACTCGATCAGAAGTTCCGGCTCTGCTACTACGGTGAGGATGGTGAAGTAGTGACTGAGGCGGTATCTGCGGTCTCGTTGCTCACGAGAGGCAAGGAGCTGGGCTGGCGCCCACTGGAAGATGAGCCGACCGAACTGGGCTGGCCGGAGCTCTTCGAGGACACCACGCATCATGAGCGTGGCGGGGTCCATTGGTACTCGACCGCAGTCTCGGACACGGACGGAATGCTTCCTTTGGGTCTGCCGAAGTCAGTCATTGAGGCCGACCGCAGGGCATCGGAAGCGAGGGCGAAGAAAGCGCAGGCGCGTCTAAAGCGGGAGAAGCAGGCGGAGGCCAAGAAAGCTGCTGCTGAAGCGAAGGCCGTCGCTCAGCGCAACATCGAACGCGTCACCAAGTCCCAGCAGCGAGAGGCAGCTGAAGCAGGAAAGCCAATCTCCGTTGCTACGGCGAGGCGAAGGGCGCGGGCTTGGATTCGCCAGTGGGAGAAGGACGTCGCCACTGTCATGAAGCGTTTCACGGATAGTCAGGAGGGCAACCATGGTCAGTAACAAAGGCCGTTTCAAGCGACCAATCCGGTTCAATCGGACACGTGCGAACCCAATCCAGCGCTTGCCTTTCTACCGCCAGAGCCACGCCAGGGCCGGCGACTACTGGCGGATGCCGGAGGCCCACGGTCACTTGATGGGCAGGGAGGTGGGGCGGGTCTGCTGCATAGCGTTCCTTCAGGCTATCGGGGAGGCCGTAGCAGACCCGCGCACTAGCGGGAGTGCCCACCTGGCCGATATTGTCTGTTCGTTAGTTGAAGCGTACGGCGGGAGCCTGGGCAGCGCTGAGCGGGGCATTGTCGAGGGGTTCTTTGGCCCAGGGTCGCCGCTGAGGGATGTCCTGCTCCGGGGACTTGAATCCAAGAAAGGGGCTGACTACACCATGGAACAGCTTGAAGAGGCTCTCAGCGACTTGGCATCAGTCACTGTCGAGGAATACGCGTCTCGGAGGCCGCCCCCGATCCAGTCGATCATTCCAGATCGAACAGATCACCCGCCGTTTGCGTTGTCAGGAACGACCCGTCTGCTCCGGTAAGGACTGGCGACAACATCTGGAGATCAGTTGCATGGCCCGAGCGAGAACGCCGAGCAGAATTCCTCACTGGTTCAATTTGAAGGCATACGACCGGTTGGAAGGGTTCAAAACGCAGGACTGGCTACACGTGATCGCTGAGCTCACCTTCTTGGGAGAGATGGGCGAAGCTATGCGTTCTGCTGCGGACAATGAGGAAGAGCTACGAGCGGAGCTCGAACACATGTTCATCGAACTGCAGGAGAACCTTGGCCATGGGGGGAGCGACGCATTCAAGGAAAGATACGCTTCCAATCCAGACGTTTACGCTTTCGGAAGCGTTGCATCTGTCAACACTCTAGTAGCTGCAAGCATGTCTGCACGCCTAGAGCGAATGGAGGGCGCCCAAGATCTGATTGGTAGCTTGCGGAAGGTCATCGACGCTGATATCGAGGGAGACAGTGACGCCTGGCGAGAGGCAAATCGAGAGGTTTGGGACCAAGGGGCCTTCGGACGGGTGCCATTCTTTGTGGCGCTTCGTCACAGTGACGAGTTCGCGAAGTCCCCTCTGAGCCTGCCCAACCACAGGGCAGTCACGGTTGACCTGAGTGTCCCTGATGCAACGATTCGACAGGATTTCGATAAATGGCTCGCGGCGATGCGGCAGTTGGATAGCGACTACGCCGCCAAACGGCCATTCACCAGTGCTGACTACCAGCGCTGGGTTCAGGGCGGATACGTGCCGCTCTTGATGCTCGATGGCTGGCGGCGGGCAACTGGCGCGAGGATTACCTACGGAGACATGTGCGATGCAGCGTTCCCCATGGGGCGCCGGGTTGAGGTAGATGACGTAAGGAAAACGCTTCTCCCCAATGCGAAATCGTGGGCATCTATGGAAAACATAGACGCCCTTGCGGTCCAGGCTGCGAATGAGGATGCGGTCCGACACTCGGAAGAATGAGGTAGGTGAAACCTTCCGGATTCTGGTCAGCACTCCGACCTGCCGGAGAAAAACAGGGCCTAATTTGGCCCTTCTAGTGCAAGCGCTATGTGCATAGTTTTACATCCGCCCGGACACAGACGGGCGGGTGCGGACACCGGTTCGTACCCCGCTAACAGGTACGAACAATGGTCAACTCAACCAACGCCCTCGACCCCCTGCTGCACCGCATTCCTGATGCGTGCCGCCGGCTCAGCGTCAGCCGAACGACCCTGTACGAACTGATCAAGGCCGGGGAGATTCGCTCGGTCAAGATTGGGACCCGGTCCCTGATCCCGGAGATCGATCTGCAGCGAGTTCTGTCCTCCAGGCTGGGGGATGTGCAATGAGCGGATTCGACTTTTCCGACCTGAGCGCCGACCAGCGGCGTCTGCTGGACTTCGGTGGCTGGACCGCCGATCACCCTCACGCCGAGACTAAGCCGGCCCGTAAGGAGGCTGTGGGGCTGATTGAGCGCGGGCTCCTCCTGGCCGTGAACGTCCGCAAGCGTGACAACTACGGTTCCTACTCCCTGACCGAGTACCGGGTGCCTGATACCGCTCGCCGGGCATGGGCACTGCACAAGGAGGTCACCCCATGACTTCTGATGCTATCCGAGCCGGCCGAGTGGCAGCCAGGGGTCGGACCTTGATGCGCCTACCCGAGGTAGTCGCGGCCTGCGGTATTTCCCGCTCCCTCATCTACAAGATGGCGAAGGAAGGCCAGTTCCCCGGGCCCATCCGCGTAGCTGCCCGCCTGTCTGCCTGGGACTCGGAGGCTGTGCAGAGCTGGATCGACTCCCGCTGCGAAGAAGGGAGGTCGTCCTAATGGCTACTGGAATCGTCCACGTAGAGTTCCACGGGGCCGAACTGATCGGCCGACTCCATCAGGGACAGCCCTTTGTGGCGATGCGACCCATTGTGGAGGCCATGGGCTTGGACTGGTCCAAGCAGCTGGACAAGCTGAAGTCCCATCCGGTGCTGGCCCGCCAACTGTCTACCTTAAGGGGGATGGTTGCTGGCGATGGCAAGGGCCGCCAGATGCAGGCGCTGCCCCTGTCCAGGCTTCCGTTTTGGCTGGCCACGGTCAATCCCAACAAGGTGAAGGCCGCGATCAGGGAGCGAGTGATCCTGTTTCAGGAGCAGGCGGCCGATGCCCTTGCAGCTGCGTTTCTGTCGAATGGGGAAAGGCGGGATGCGGCAATGGCAAAGCGCGTCGCAGGAACCGTCATGTGCCGGATCTTGCACGACACGCTGGTGGGCCTTGGGAAGGACCCGAAGGGCTATGACTACGCGACAGAGCATCGTCTGGTGAACCACTGCATCACCGGCGTGTTCCAAGGCGTGTCCGAGGACTCCCTCTCCACTGACCAACTGAAGCTCCAGCAGGAGCTACGGATGCAGAACGCCGTCTGGATCGGGCAGGGCATGGCCTACCGGGATCGCAAGCCTCTCCTCGAACGCCACGCCGCCAACTGGTGCCGCACTCAGCATATTGGCCTGGGAGCTCCCAATGGCCACTAGGGTGATCAAACGGTTGCTGCACGGGCCGAGTGGCTTGCTGGTGTCACCCGCGACAGGAGAGCTCTGGAGTACCTGTGGGCGCGCTATCGGCCGAAAGAGCCGAGACGGCTACATCCGGGTCATTGTTCGCCGGGCGGGTGGATCCTGTGCGACTTGGTACGCCCATAGGCTCGTGTGGGAGGTCGTGCACGGCCCTGTGCCGAGTTCCATGGAGGTGGATCACCTCGATGGCAACCCGTCGAACTGCAGGCTGGACAACCTCCAGCTGGTGACTGGTTCCGAGAATCGCAGTCTTCAGCGTGCACGGAGCATGGCTAAGTACGGCAGCCCCTCGCCCCACTGCAAGCTCAGCGTTGCGGAGGTGAAAGCAGTTCTCCGCACTGTTGGAACGGTTCCGACCAATGTCTGGGCGCGTCGATACGGTATCTCTCCGCCGGCCATAAGAAGCATCCGTAAGCGGAAGACCTGGCGACACGTCGAAGCAGAAGCGAACACCCAGGCCAATAGTTCCAAGCGCGGCTGAGATCGCGTCCACCGCCCTTGGGGGGCACATGCACAGTACAGGCCAGGACCGCGTGCAGCGGTCTGCAGATGGCGCTGCCGGTTACGCGCCGGCACCCAAGAAGAACACCGGCAAGCGCCGGCAGAGGCTCGTAGGGCGTTCGAGTGGCGCGCCGTTCCTCATGATCGAGCACAGGGTCTCCGACTCCCAGGAGTTCGGCAGGCTGTCCGGCAATGCGGTGAAGCTGCTGCTGGAGCTGGCTCGGCAATACCGCCCGGGGAAGAACGGCGATCTCAGCATTCCTTGGTCGATGCTGTCCACGCGTGGATGGAAGAGCAAGGCTACGGTCCACAGCTCGAAGCTGGAGCTCTTGGCCGCCGGCTGGATCATCGAGACGCGAAAAGGCGGCAAGAACATGTGCAGCCTGTACGCCCTGACGTACTACGCGATTGACGAATCAGAGAAGCATCTAGAGCCGTCGACCGTCACTGCGCCGAACCTGTGGAAGGGACGCGATGGCTAGTCGCTATGTGGGCCAATGTGGTCGCTATGCAGGCCAATGCCCCGATGAGTTGGCCCGCATACAGACCTACGAGGTCGCAATGCAGGCCAGTCAGGGGGTTATCCACAGTGTCCCGAGGTCGCTATGTGTACACCCTTCTAGATATATACCAAGCGGAGCGCGCTTCTTCTGCTTCAAGGCCCCGTCTTTAAGGCTTAGAGCCTGGGCGGCCGTTTCGCGGGCGATTCGGTGCATCGAATCGCCCGGTTCGCGTGACGGACTGGTTCGCCAGACGGATGGCCTACTCAACGGGGAGGGCGCCTATGGCAGCCCGAGACCATGAGCGCTATGTGGAGCTGGTGCTGTTGGCGGACGGCTCCGTCGACTTCGCAGTAAGGGCCATCGCTGGCGCATTTGGTTTCGGGGCGCCCACACGTCCCGCAATCCGGCAGGTGCTAAGGCGAAGCACCAGCGAGGAGACTTGCTCGGATGAAGGCATGTACCTGCCCATCCATCGGGTGCACGCGATCGAGCAGGCAGCATCCAAGTACCTGCCGACCCAGGCGGCGGCCCGTACGCAAGCGCTGGATAGGTTCAAGCCAAGGGATCGCCAAGCGGTGCTGGACTTTGACCAGCTGGCGGTGATGCGGTCGACGGCCGCGGTGGATCGCACCCGCCAGCTGCGAGGCTGGAAGGCGCAAGGCTCGCTAACAGCTGCGCCTGCTAAGGGGCCGAGCAGGCTGGTGCTGCACGCACTGGCGGACGCACAGCTCGACGGTCCTCTTGGTGCCTGGTTGATGCTGTATGCGATTGGCGACCAAAGGGAGTGGCCTGTGGTCTGTCGCCACATGACCGCCTGCGGGCACCCCGATTGGGCTTCACTCGAAGCAGCCAAGAGGCTGCTAGCCGGACGCCACCAGCAGTCCTATCGGGAGGCAGCCAAGGACCAAGCCCGCCAAGAGGCGCGGTTTCGTTGCAAGGTGCAGTCGGCTGAGAGGCGCCTCCTTGAATGGCTGGGGCGCGCCAGTCGGAGAGTCGCCGCCGCAATGGGCTCCTCCTGCGAGTCGTAGACCAACATGGACGCCAGTGGACGCGGGAGTCAAAACCACCCGGATCCCGACCTACCTAGTAGGGCCCCACGTCCCCCCAAGGGCGGGTCCTGGCGGCGGGCGGGGAACTGTCTGCCGCTCTTTTTTTTCCCGTGTGCGCGGCGCTTCAACTGCAGCAGGCGTGCGGTGTTTAGCTCCAGCTTAAGCTGACTACAGAGTTCGAGTCCTCGACGCTGGGGCATCCAAATACAGGAGTGGTCTCATGGTAGATCTGTTATCCGTCCTTCAGGGCAACGCTGCATCCCCGAACCAAGGCTGGACCTCTGTAGGCCAGGCGTTGGCCGGCCTGAGCGGCGCTGGGCGCGAGGACGCCTACAACCGCGGCATGGCGCGCGCGGCGCAGCTTGACCAGCTTGTTCAGACGGCTCGCTTCAGCCGCGAGAAAGCGATGGAGGCGGCGGATAAGCGGACGCAAAACGCAGGCCTGTCAGGCCGCTTTGTCAGGGCCGGCTACTCGCAGCAAGATGCAGACCTTGCGACGGCGTTGCTGCGCGGAGGACACGACCTGAAGCAGGTTGCAGATGCTCGACTGTCTAGCCAGGAATATGGCAACCGAGGCAACATCGTGGCGGAAGCCCTACAGGGCAACCTTCCGGCTGCCGGCGCCTACAGCATGGGTCTCGCCAAAGGACCGCTGGAGATGACGAAAATCACCGACGGGACCGCGTACAACCCCTACCTGCAGGCTGACCAGCAGTACCACACCACGCCGGTTGGTCAGGCCACGATCGGTCAACGCAACGCGGCGGCTCAGGCCAGCTATGCCAGCGCCAACAACTCAAACGCCAGCGCTGCACGTACCCGCCAAGCAATGCGAAGCGATCTGGCAGAGGCATTTGGAACTGGGCAAACGCGAGGCTCTGCGGGAAAAGCGCCTAGCGGGTATCGCTGGCGAGCTGATGGTGGCTTAGAGGCAATTCCTGGTGGGCCCGCTGATAAGGACGTGATTGCCGGTCCTATGAAGCTTACAGAAGGGCAGGGCAAGGATATCGTTTACTACAGCCGTGGGCGAGACTCGAATTCCCTGCTTGCCAAGAACGGCAACAGCTTGCTGATGACCGCAGGTGGTCAGGGTACGCGCGGTATTATCGACTCCGCCCTTCAAAGTCTCCCATTCATTGGCGGCAGCGGTGTCGTGAACAGCGCGGTCTCGCCCGAACGGAAGCAGGCCCAACAGGCGGCAGCTGAATTCCTCTCTGCGATTCTCCGTAAGGACACAGGCGCGGCGATTACCCAGCAGGAATTTGACATCTATGGGCCGATGTACCTGCCCATGCCGGGTGACGACCAGAAGACACTCGAACAGAAGGCAGTGGCGCGCGAGGGGGCCTTGGAGTCCATCAAGGCAGGCTTGGGCAACGCCCAGTCTGCGATCCCGGCACCTCGGGGATCCTCAAAGCTGGAAACCGCCCTCCTCGGCAACCGTTCGGCGTCCGCAGGCTTGCCTGCGGCTCCAGCCGACCGAGTCCAGCGCGCACGCAATCCACGTACCGGGCAGGTCGTGGTCCTGATTAACGGCCAATGGGTACCCGAATAATGGCTACGCCTCCCCTTCCTCCCGGATTTGTGCTCGACCAGCCAGCTACTGCGGCTCAGGCAGCGCCCCTGCCGCCGGCCGGATTCGTCATTGAGGACGCGCTGCCAAGCAGTAGTCCGCCCCTTCGACACGCAGACGGGCGTCTGACTGAGGCTGGCTGGCAGGCCGAGAGAGAGGCCATCGAGGCGTCGCGGAAGAAGGAGATCGAGCAGACTAGCTTCTGGGAAAACTTGGTCGCGGGCTACGGGCGCTCGCTGCCTAACTTGTACCAGGGTGCAAAACAGGCATACGTCGACTCCGTTGCTGGCATTTCTCGCACTGCGGCCGATGCCTTCGGTAACTTGGGTGGACAGAAGCTGGGCGATGCTCGACGCAGCTTAGCCGATTACTTCGGCGGTCTCTCTGGTGATCTGCGGCAGGAGACCAATCAGGAGCGGATCGCGTCGCAGGCACTGACCAGTTCTAACGGAGGATTTCTCGGCGGCCTGGCTGGCGACATTCTAAACACTGCGCCGCTGATGCCTGTTGGCGTGGCTGCAAGGGGGGCAGGGGCAATTCGCGCGGTCGGCCAAGCGGCTACTGGCGGAGCCGTCCAAGGCGCTTTGCAGCCCGTCGCGCAAGATGGTGAGCGGATGAAGAACACCACCCTGGGCGCGGCGTTCGGGGGAGGCCTCTCGGCGCTCGGCCGCGGCGCCATGACGCTGGGCGAGAACGTCCTGCCGCAGAACATCACAGGGAGAACGCTGAATTTCTTCAACAATCGCGCGAACGCACAGCCCTTCGCTGCCGAGGGTGAAGCCCTTGCTCAGCGCACGGGGATCAGCCTGACCCCGGGTATGGTCAGCGGCAGCCGCGCCCAGACCGGCGTCGAGAACATGGCCCGTCAGAGCGTGTTTTCGGCCGATACCGCATTCCAGGCGGACGAGAGGATCGCCAATCAAGCGATTGCGAACGTCAATCGGATCATGGACAGGATCAGCCCGGACTCGGTGTCGCCCCAGGCCATCGGAGATCGAATGCAGCGAACGGTTCGTGGCGCGGTAGATAGCATCGCCGAGAGTCGCGAGCGCACAGCTGCCGAGCAGTTCGGGCGAATCCGCCGCATGGTAGGCGACGCGCCAATCGTTGACTACGCGAACACCAGGCGCGCGCTGCAGGAGATTGTCGGCGAGTACACCGATGTGATTGGCGCTGATGCGCGCCGGGTGCGAACGCAGGCCCAGCGCCTGCTCGATGAAATTTCACAACGGGATGGCTATTCCCTCGATGCGGCGCGCCGAGCACGCAGCTCCTATGGCCGTGCGGCGAGAGGCGGTGAGGACATTTTCAGCAACGTAAACCGTGATGTAAACCGGCGTATTGCTGGCCGGCTCTACGGCGCCATGAGCGACGATCTTGACGCGGCAGGTTCGCGACTGGATGACATTGCCGGGTTTGGCAGTGACCTGCCGGTGCCGGCAGGCTCTACTGCCACGCGACCGAGCGAAATGCTTCGCCAGGCCAATGACGACTACCGTCGGCACAGTGATCTGCTGAAGGCTGTAGAAATGAGTCCGCTCCGCCGCCTGCTCGGCGACGAAATCAACGTCGATGACTTCATGACGATGAACACACTTCCTCCCGAGACTGTGATCGCCAGAATCGGCAGCATGAAGCCTTCGGAGCTTGGCATGGTCCGAGACTTCATGGAGCGAAACTCTCCGGACACTTGGCAGCAGTACAAGCGCATGATCGTGGAAGATGCACTGACAGAAGCTCAGTCCGCTCCGGCTTCTGCCGGCGCTCGAGTGCTGCCATTCAATGCCACGGGATTCGTCCGTGCCTTGGGTGGCGACAAGCCGGCCAAGGTTGAGCGCCTCCAGCAGATCTTCGGACCTGGTGAAATGGCCGAGGTCCGTGACGCGATGGAGGCAGCGCGCCGTATGGGCGACAGCTTTGGCAAGAACTTCAGCGGCACCGGCCCGTACCAAGAGGTGATGCAGGCATCGCGAGGCTTTGTGGACGCTATCAGGAATGCGAGCCTGAGCGCTGGCGCAGCAACGATTTCCCCCATTGCTGGCTTCAATCGCGTCTCTCACATGATGCTCGATTCCAATGGCCGACGAGCGCTTATCGAGCTTTCCAGGCTCCCGCCTGGATCACGTCGGGCGAATGACTTGGCCGCCTACCTGGCCGCGGCTGGCACTGTAGGCAGCGATGAGCCGCTGGACATCGAAATCGTTGGCGGTCGCCGAGAGGGCGCGCCGCCGGATCAGTAGAGGTTGACCATGAACACGTACCCGAGGATGGCAGCCACCGCAATCAAGGTCACGGGGACGTAGGGTGAGATGTTTGTGTGGATTTTCCACCATCCCGAAGCGATGAGTCCAAGCAGTACAAGGACGAAAATCGCGGTGCAGACCATTGCCCACCCAACTGGGATCAACCATGCATCACTCCACGAGAACCCGCCGGGCCGCTCTCGTAAGCGCATGACGCCTAGCCCAGGGGCGGCAATAGTCGCCCACAAGACATAGTTCCGCACTACTCGCCAGTAATTAGTCCTGACGAAGTTGAACACCGTCGTTAGGTGCGGCGCCTCAGGGCGTGTTGCGCTAGTTGGTCCGTCAGCCATGGTCGATCCTTGTTGGACACTGGATGTTACCGCGACACGCGCCCGCCGATCACCCGGCCCAAAGGGCCCTCATGTAGGAACTAGAAACAATGGAAGCGGATCCCGCAAAGCTGATTCTAGAGCTAGGCCCTGGCGAGACCGTCGAACAGCGCATGGCTGACCAGTTGACGGACGGGATCGCCAGCAATGCATTCCTAACGATGCAGTTTGGCCATCACTCCGGACTAGCTCCACCCGGGGATATGACCCCCCTCGTAAATGCCACACAGCGTGCTGTTGAAGCCACCAAGCGGGGCGGGACAGAGCAGGCTGACGCGCTCCTGACGAGTCAAGCAATCGCCCTGAACACCGTGTTTCTCGAGATGGGGCGGCGCGCGGCATTGGCGATGGGGGATAGGCCTTCCCAGATGGAGCGATACATGCGTCTGGCGTTGAAAGCACAGGCGCAGTGCAGGTCAACGCTTGAGTCGCTTGCTGAAATACGGAACCCGCGGCCGGTCGCCTTTGTGAAGCAGGCAAACATTGCCAGTGGTCATCAGCAGATCAACAACGGGTGCCAGCACGGCACCCCTCAACCCATAGAGCAAGCTCCGCGCGAGCAATGCAGTACTGGGCAAATCAAAGTATTGGAGGAGGCATCCCGTGACGAATGGCTGGACACCAGAGCGTCGGCGCCGACAGGCCGCGGCAATCCAATCGTGGCGACCGTGGGAGAGGTCGACCGGCCCAAAGACGACTCAGGGGAAGGCAAAGGTGGCTAGGAACGCTTGGAAGGGAGGGGAGCGGCCCCTTCTGCGAAAACTCGCCGCGCTTATCCGGGAGGTCCAGTTCTGATGGGCGCATATCCAGCCGTTATCGAGATCCCTGACGCGAACCATTGCTTAGAGGAGGGTGATCTCTTGGAAAGACTTGGGGTCGCCAGGGGCTATCGAGCTAGCGTCTTTGGCTACTTCGCTGTCCATGAGCTAGGCTGCGGTACGGAGCGGGGGAACAGGTGCAACTGCGGCCTCGTTGTTGCCTTCAACTCGTCGAGAAGTCTCATCATCATTGACGGCCAGCACAGAGTGTCCGTGCACTCTCTCAACTAAGTGGTCGAGCAGCGCGAAAATCGCCTAGCTGCTTGGAGGGCGAGTCCAACGGCTGTCGGCGACCTTAGGCGACCTTGACTGTGAACAGAGGTTCTCCGGTTAGGGCCTTTCCGGCATCGTCAACCGGCCAGATGCTCCAATGCGGGGCATAGAATGCCCGCTCACGGGGAAAGTCTGAAGACTCCTGACCATCCATCGTGACAGCAACTGCAAATTTCGTGTTGATCGCCTGCCGCTTCCCTTCAGCAGACCAGACGAGCGCGCCGACCGGCGGAACGCTTGGGCCCTCAATCGGCCCATCGATTCTGACCTCCAACCGCACTTCTGGAGATAGCGTCACGCACTTGGTTGGCCGTCCCATGTCATTGATTTCGCCAATATTTTGCCCGGCGATGATTAGAGTCAGCTCGTGCGCTTGACCAAATTCCTTCATCTGGACACGCATCAGCCACGACTCACCCTGCCGGATCAAGGAGCCCAGAGGAAGTTCCAGATCCTTCTTGATCTCGAAAAGACTTGCTTTGATAGCCATGTAAGCATCTCCTTGGTCAAATTTTGGATTCTATCCTTGCTTCCTGTGACATGGGGGGTCCGTTGAGCGCCCACGCACTGGGGGTAGGGTGAGCTCTCCAGAGACGGGAGAGCTCACCGATGAGAATCCGATTCGTAATGTGGGTCGCGCGTATGCTCGGTGTGCCGATCAATGTGCACTCGAACTATTCCCTGAAGAACGTTGCGAATCGGGCGTTTCGCTATGGCGTTCCGCACACGGACGGCAAGCCTATTTTATGACTGAGATCAGCCATTGGTCCGCCTGCGAACCCATGGTAGTCCAGGCGGCTGCTGACAGTTTTCCGACGAACAGGTTGTCGTTGGCGTCCAAGCAGGGCTTCAAGCCATCTCTGATCTGGCTTGAAGTCTGATCAGATTCAATAATCCAGACCGACTGCTGCATTTTCCAATGCCGCGGGTATGCCTCAAGCTTCTTCCTGAGGCATTCATAGTTCTGGCCGCTCTTGTGTAGGTCATAGCTGACGATGAAGCCACTCATTTTCACTCTCCATGTTGATGCCCCCTGTGGGCATCTGGAATTTATGCGCTCGTCGTCTCCGTCGGTCTGAGACCAGCGGGTCTTTCCCCGGGGGGCCCCGCACTGCAACGGGAAGTATCGTGGGCTTATGCCAGCAATACGCGCGCGCGAGGCAACCCGGGCAGGTTTCCGGAAGCCCCAAAAGGCTCGGCCATTTGCCAGAATGCTTGGGAAGGCTTGGCGCCATCTTCTGGACCAGTAGGCGCACGCTCGGGGCCGGTCGCGGTGTCCATTGAGCCTCCATCGACAGTGAGTGGAATAACGGCAATAGTGGGCTGTTCCCATTTGGACCCGAGCCTTGAGCATCCTCAACGTTCTGCTGTCGCCGGATCAACTGTTGGTTGCTGTAGATACTTTGGCTGAGGACACCCGCACAGGGGTCAAGTCGGAAGGGGCGAAGCTCCTGCTGATCCCCCAGCACAACCTAGTACTGGCGACTCGAGGAAGCGCGCAGTTCTTCCTGCGGATCTATGAGCTGGCGCTACAGGCCAGCTTCCGCGCGGATTTCACCATGGAGCAGCTCGGCAGGGAGCTTGGGCTTGTGGTTGACCAGCTGTGGCCAGCGTACGAGAAAGCCGCGCTGGAGGCCGGGATGGCTCCGTCGGTTATAGGAACCGAACTCGTCCTGGGCGGTTGGTCACCTCAGGCGCGGCGCATGGTGGCCACGGCATATGCCAAAAGCGTCAGTGGGGAGCCCGCGCGAGTGCAGCAGCTGGCTGGCGGGTTGGCGTCCCCTGGTGATCCGCTCGAGGGGAGGGGCGACAGCTTTGACCCAAAAGACGTTCTAGTGGCTGGCCGGCTGCAGGCGGCTTGGCTCAATGATCGGGTAGGAAGGAAGGTGGCAGGCGGTCGCCTGCTGGCGGCTGTCCTAAGGCAGGGGCAGGCGGTTGTCCAAGACCTTGGGCCCGTGTAGAAGCTTAGTACCGCGCGGCATGTCAGGACCTGCAGGTCGAAGTCGACAACGGGGAGCTGGACGAATCGGCCGCACATGGTTTGATCCTAGCCCTCGGCCATGTGGCTTAGGCGTGCACAGACTTGGACCCGTCGAATAACGCTAACGCTGACATTGCCGGCTGATATGCCTCTTTCCGCGCTTGACTGCGCAGATTATAGAATCGGGTCAAGACCGCCTTGGACCGGCGCCGATGGCATGACCCTTACGCCGCAAGGGATTGCAAGATTTCACTACATTTGGCGTTGACGAGGCTGAACCGCCTCACTATCTTGTGGCCGTCGGGATTCCCCGGCCACCGTCGGGGCAAGAAAAAGCCCCACCTAGTTGGCGCTAGGCAGGGCGGTGTTACGCAAGCAGTGCCGAGCAGTGGCAACAACTTACCTAGAAGTAACGGAGCGAATCATACGCCGTATGACTTATGTGTCAATCAATCGTCACTGACGATTTGTGACGTACGTCGTAGTTTCGCTAGTTGAGGCCATGGCTTCGCCTGCAACACAAAGGCTAAGCCCACATGACCAGAAACAACCAGCAGCTGTCGCTCCATCTCATCCATCGTCAGATGGAAAACACCCTCATTGAGCAGCGCAAGCTCGATGGATACATCAATGCCACTGCCATGTGCCAGGCAGTAGGCAGGCTCTTCGCGGACTATCGGCGCTTGGCTTCAACCGAGGCCTTCCTGACTGAGCTTTCCGACGATATGGGAATTCCCATATCGCTTCTTGTTCAGTCAGTTAGGGGCGGGCAGGGTGCCCAAGGGACGTGGGTTCATCCCGATGCAGCAGTGCATTTGGCCCAGTGGTTGTCCCCGAAATTTGCCGTAGCGGTAGCGAAGTGGGTGCGCGAGTGGCTGTCCGGTCGGCAGCCCGATGGTGCACCGGCGCCGGGCCTGCCTCCTCACATCCAGCGCTATCTGGCGAACAAGGACAAGGTCCCCTATACCCACTTCTCGATCCTAAGTGAGCTGGCAATTAGCTTGATAGGCCCGCTGGAATCGCGCGGGTACACGCTGCCCGAACACATGGTTCCGGACATCTCAGAAGGTAAGATGTTCGCGAGGTGGCTGCGTGAGCAGGGAGTCGATACGTCCAAGATGCCGACTTACAAGCATCGCTATGCAGACGGTCGTGTCTGCGACGCAAAGATGTATCCGGTCGGCTATTTGCACGCATTCCGCCTTCACTTCAATGAGGTTTGGCTGCCGAATAAGGCCCACCAGTATTTCCGCGAGCGCGATCCTACGGCGCTGCCTTTCCTCGACAAGATCTTGCTCGAGGCACCTGGCGTTCCAAAGCTTCCCGCTGCTTGAGCAATGCGCCCCGGCCAGCCCGGTCGGGGCGACTTTTCAGTAAGGCACACACGGAGGCTGACAATGTCATTGAGCAATGACTGGGAAGACGAGCACCTCACACCGTCCGGTTGGGTGAGTGGTAGTTACAAGCACGATTTTGGACGCGAAGAGCGTCCTGTTCCGTTGGACGCCGTTCTAACGGTGCGCAAGCATGTTGTCGTGGGGGCCATTGGCGCATTGCCGCATGTTGATGTGAGTGAAACGAATCTCACGGATGACACTGACTTGATCGCTTCTCTCCGTAAGACGTTCGGCGAGCCGAAGTTCGGTTGTTGAGCAAGCCCGAGCCGGGTCGTTCTCGATGCGACCCGGCTTTGAGTAGGACGCCTTCCTCGGTCGAATTCGAATGCTTCAGGAACGTGGGCTGGGCGTTCGCAGGATCTGCGACAGCCGGACGTATCCTGCTCGCCATGCTTCCCTCCCTCGGCTACCAAGGCTTCCGGACCGCTCCCATCCCGTCCGGGTGGGTGCAGACGGGCGAGCGCTGGGCGCTGTGGTGGAACGGGCGCGAGGTGGCCAGTGTCACCCCGGCTCGCGAGGCTGGTTACCGTCTCCACATGAACGCCCTGAAGATGTGGCAGACCAAGAACGCACCGGTTGCCAGCATCCGGCAGGGCAAGCGCTTCGCCGAGCGTTGGTGTGCCGCCAGGCTGTTTCCGGACCTGCCGCTGCGAGAGGCGGTCGTCCGCCTGATCGACAACACACCCATCAAGCCGGCGCCACCGCTGCCTGGCTTGCCGCCTACCCGTGAGCAACAGCATCAGGCCGAACGCCTAGACGCGGCAGCGGCTGCAGCATCGGCCCGCGTGATGGCCGCACTGGAGCCGATGCGGCCGCCGGCGGAGATCAAGCCCAGGGCAAAGGGGCCATGGAAGGGGAGAATCCGACCCAGCAATGCCGATTTCTCAAGGGTGTGACCATTCCAGTGGTCGTCGCGGGGGCTACTCTATTCCTCGCAGAGGCTGGGGTGCTGCTGGGCCACGATGAGATTGATGACGCCCGAGCGGTGGCTGGACCGCTACTTTGAAGAAGGCAGCCGCCCGTCCATGCAGGTGCTGCAGCGGCTGCTGCGGGAGGGAAAGCTGCCCGGCCGCAAGGTCGGCGGTGCCTGGTTCATCGACGAACACGAATGGCTGGCGAATGACGACGATCTTGTCCTGCGGGTCTTGAGTAGTTCTTAAGGCTGGAGGCAGTCCCGCCGCCTGGCTTCGGGATCGCCTTGGGTTCGGAGCTATGGCCACGAATTGGCTCCGCATCCAATGAGGGGTAGCATCCGCTCAGGCAGCCACGCCGGCTGCAGGACGCCATCTTGGGGATGACCCCAGAGGCAGGGGAGTGGGCGCTGTGAAAGGATTTCTGATGCTCTATCTGGGGCTGGCATTGGCGTGGACAAGCGGGGCTGATGCGCGCGGCGTTCGGGTCAGCGGTTACGTCAAGAAGGACGGAACCTATGTCGCCCCGCACTACAGAAGCGCTCCGAATCGGTCGACGCTGGACAACTACTCAACCCGGGGGAACTACAACCCCTATACGGGCCAAGCTGGCAAGAAGGATCCGTACGCGCTACCTCCGCCGAGGGGAGGATCCGGATCCGGATACGTGCCCAGTGCCCAGGCGTCGACCTATGCCCAACCGGTCTATAGGAGCCCTTCGGCTCCAACGGAGCCGACTCCATATCGCTTGGCAGACTCCAGCGGCGGCTGGCCCAAGTTCAACGCGCCGGCCACCGCGAGCCCGGAGAGTGTGGACGATGGGGAACGCTACGGTAGCGGCCGCGCTAACTATCTGGTGTCCGCGGCCGGAAGTCTCTGCAGCGAGTTCTTGCTAGCCGCTGACGAGATGGCCAGGTCGGCAGAGACTTTGGCCAAGTGTGCTTCGCGGATGGACCCCAGGCAGACCTGCGCAGTCGAGGCTGATGACGCTATGCAGTCGTCCATTCGTTACCAAGTCAGCGCAAGCAAGGCACAAAGTTACTGTCGCGGGCCGTAGCAGATCGAATGGAGGAAGCGCCATGTCTAGTGAAGATGGCACCGTACCGTGGGAACTGAGGGCAATTGGTGCACATGACGTCGGGATCCTTTTAGGCTTGGCGCCACGCACGGTCCTAGAGACCGTCGCCTGCAGGCCGGATTTCCCTTTACGCGTATCAATGCGGCCAGCGACTTGGGTTGCAGGAGAGGTTCTCAAATGGAGGGACGAGAACAGGGGCATTCCGAAGGACCGGAAAGGCAAGCGGAGCAGTGCATCGGCCGCCGCCGCTAAGCCTGCCGCGCGTCGGTCCGCCGGCGACCCTTAGTTCTCCGGTTCGTCGGTGCCAAGAGGGCCGCGAGCCTTTCATCGGCCGAGCCAGGGCGGGGGACGGTTTGGGATGCTCCTGATGCTGCTGGCCCTACTGCCGACGCCCGCCGCGAGCGCTCCCACCAGTCCTCAAGATCGGCCGGGTGAACGCGATCCGACCTGGCACTAGCCCCTAGCCGGACAGCCACCAGTTGCCCTGCATTAATGGCTCTGCGAACCGTCTTGGGCGCGCAGGCGCTTCGTTCTGCCGCCTCGCCTAGCGTCATCAGCCTTCCAGAAGGGTTCATCAGCGCTTCCCGTTGCGGTTTTCGCGTCGCCTGAGGCGGGCCAATGCCTCAGCCACCTGGGGCGAGGTGGCTCCAACCGAAGGGATAGAAGTCGCCGTGTTCCTCGATCTCCAGCTACCGGAGCCGTGGATAGCCCTGTACAGCTCGTTCTTCTCGTAGTGCTTCTTTCCCATGAACTGTCTCGGCGAAAGGTCGTACTCCCCGGCCTTCGTATTGAACTGGCTGAGCGACACTCCGCAGTAATGCGCCGCCTCTTCCACAGTCAGCCAGTCTTTTCCGGAAAGGCCGATCCGCAGGGTGGTCAGCTGCTGCCTCAGCAGGGCGATCTCCTGCTCAAGCGGCAGTTCGGCTGGCGACTCGTCCATGGCATCTCCTCGGTCTGTAGGCGAGAGTAGCGCGATGGGGCATGATCGGCACTGGCTACTCAGAGACGCCCGATGAATGGGGAAATGCTGTCGCGCTGTGAGGTCGAAGAGATCACTAGAACCCCGATCAGGGTGCGGCAGTTGGCCTTCTTTACGCAGAATCGGATCCCTCATTACGTCAATGAGTACAACCGGGTGATCGTCCTGCGTAAGGCCGTGGGAGCGCCAGAGAGGCCCGACGCGCCTAGGCCCGTGTGGCGTTCTAACAAGGAGGTTTGAAATGTCTGAAAAGCTCTGCCTGACCAAGGATGAGATCAAGGCGCTGACGCGTACACCTCTGAAGGCGCGACAGCTCCAGTTCCTTCGCCAGAACGGCATCCGCCACTACATCGATGGGTACGGGTGGCCAGTGGTCCTGCGGGCCGCAGTGGGCATCGACGAGCCGGCGCCGGCTGCCAGAGTCGTCCCGTGGCGGTCCAACAAGCTCGGGCCACTTCCTGGCTGATCGGCCAAGCAAACGAATTTCAGACCCATAACACGATAGGGAGGGGCATCAGCCTCTCCTCTATGCCGGCGCAATGCCGGCTCCCTACTGACTAGGAGCCTATCGTGTTCATCGAACGATCCAATTCCCCCCTCGAGTACCTGGCCGCCTTCGCGGTCGTCTTCATGGCAGGCGTTCTGGCAAGCAGTCGCTCGACCTGACGATCAGCCAGGGCGCATTTTTTGGCCCCGGCCACTTTTTAACTAGTTCCTCCCCTCTGAAAAGTTAGATCCCGGCTGAATTTCGGGTCAACTAAATCAATGGCTTACGCACTGTATTTTTCTACAGGGGGCTAAATGGATGGTTCTGCCAGCGCTTGGTTCGTAGGCTCGTCCACACACCACAGACGGCCAGGCGTCATGCAGAACAACTCACCAAAACCACTCCGAATGCTCCGTCGGGCAGAAGTCCAGGCTCGCTTGGGCATCGCACGATCCACGCTGTACGGCTACCTCAACAAGCGCTCGCCGAGCTACCTGCCGTCCTTCCCGAAGCCGCTTCGCTTGGGGACGTCAGTCCTGTTCCTTGAACATGAAGTTGATGACTTCGTTGTGGGCCTGATTCAGGCCAGGGAGGTGGGGCGCCGCTAGCCCTAACTTTCCTAGATCGACGCCGATCTTAGACCCCTGCATGGGCTAGAAACGGCATGTGTGCTGGGCATCTTCTTACATTGGCTCAGTAGGAATAAACACTGTTACTCCTGATCTCCAGTAGGAGGGATGGGGATGGCAACGACAATGAAAACACCATTGAAGAACAACAGCAGTTTCATGCGCGAACGCGCTTACGTTTGGGGTGAAGACGGCACCCTCTTCATCACCCACCAGTTGAACGCAGTCTTAGAGGTCAAGCGTATTGTCGAGATGATGGGTAAGCTAATGGCAAGCCGTAAGGCGCCGTTCGGAGTCATGACGAAGCACGGCCGCGAGTGGGTTGAAAAGACCGAGCTGGGCGATTCCATCCTGCTCTGCCTCAAGTCCGGTCTACGGGAAATTGATGAGCACTTCCCCGCTCACCGCCATAGCCCGCTCTTTACCCTGTTTAAGCGCTTCCTCGGTCCGTTCATGTTTCTGGGAGGCAAGGCTTGGCCGGAGGACGTCCCGCGCCTCAATGCTGCGGTAGCGAAGATCCGGGCCTTCGCAAAGGGGGAGGCCTTGGGCCGCCGTCTGGGCAACCTGAAGCGGGCGGAGCGCGAGAACGCTAAGTCTTGCAAACGACTGCTCAAGGCGCTGCGGGCACGCTACTCCAAGCTGCTGGTGGTCCGCCTGGACCTGGAATACTTCTCGAACTTCTGTCCAGGGAGTGGCTTCAGGGGGCAGGCAATGACCTTGAAGGACGCGCAGACCCATCGTGATCGCTTTCTAGACCATCTCCGCAAGGGGGCGTATGCCGAACACCTCGCAGGTTACATGTGGAAGATGGAATACGGCTTGGAGAAAGGCCACCACTTCCACATGGCTATCTTCTTCGACGGGCAGCGTGTGTCTCGCGACATCGTCCTCGGGGACTTGCTGGGCCGCTATTGGCAGGAGAAGGTAACCGCCTCCAAAGGCATGTTCTTCAACTGCAACAAGAAGAAGGACGCCTATGATCGTTGCGGCATTGGCATGGTTAATCGCGGGGACGACGAGAAGTGGGTGTGCCTGGAAGACGCGCTACGCTACTTGACGAAGGTTGATCTGTACCTGCGCTTCCGACCCGAAGGTCGCGCGCGCACGTTCGGGTTGGGCGGTCCGTACGGTGGGATCAAGGCTGGTCCGGCCCTCGCGCCCTCTTTGGGGCTGGAAACTAGGGCTTCCGCCTAGCGCTTAGGCTGTCGTAAAGATCGTAGAGGCGTGTCTGCTTGATGAGCCGATATCCCCACCCCGCATCAGTGTGTAACTTGCCGCCGCCAGGCCCGAGCTTGGCGGCGGCTTCTTTCAGCTGGCGTCTAATTCGGAATGGGGTCGCCTTGTGCTGGTTCAACAACTTGACAACTGCGACCTCGCGCTTCGCTTCGTTAATCGCTTTTTTTCTTTCCGCTCCTAGGCGGCCATACCCAGCCGCTAAGCGAGCCGCGCCGGCCCGGTCTGATGACTCGTATCTGCCCTCCATGAACCCTTCTTGATGAGAAACAATGGACTTGGCATCGCAGAGGTGACGCCAAGCCGCCTCGACGTCTCCGCTTCTGTGAAGCGTTCGGGCAAGTGCCAACGCATCCGTGACTGATTGAAAGCGAACGGATGCCAAAGGGGTAAGGCACATTTGTTCGGTTAGTGGATCGCCTTCCAGTCCAAAGCTCCGCTCCAGGCGGGAACAAACCTCCTCGAAGGGAGGGGTGGCACTCTGATCCTCGTCACTTTTTTGCATAGCGTCATCCTTGTGCTGAACGGGTCAGTCTGAGTTCACCGCCTGAATCTGGCTAGGCCCCGGCTTCGCTATCGCAGCTCTAAGTGAGTCAAAAGGTGAGTCAAAATTGGCTGGTGATTGGGAAAAATGAAGTTGCATCAAATACATGGGGCATCGATGTGGTTGCTGGTGGGCACCACGAAAAGAATTGCGCACTACGCTCGCGTTTCTAACTCCATAAGTTGGCTGCTTCGGACAACTCGTGAGCTGTGTTTGGTCCCGAGCAAGTTGCACGACTTGTTCAATCGGTGGCTCGCCGACAGGCGGCAAAGGACGACGTGCTCGACACTTTGGTTGCTTTTAGGAGTGGGGAACGCATAGCCGTAGGGACAGCCGTTTATCTACCGACGCGACCTGTTTGCGATGCCACCGGTCTGGCTACCGCGATCTGGTACTAAGGTCGCGCTTAGCCCATGAGGCATCCAGACTAGAGCCCGCTCTCGACCCACAGTGGACATTGGCGCGAGGGCCGAGACTACAGCTGGGTCCGGCTATACGCTGGCTTGTTAGCCGGACCCGGGCACCCTAAGATCGATCTGTATCAAGGGGAAGCCCGCCATACGGTGCGCTATGGATAAGTCTTATAACCGGACCTATGGGTCCGTCTATCAGGTAATTTGACCTACAAATGACCTTTCTCGCTATCATCAAAGACAAGCTCGCTGATCGCGCTGCGGAAGGCATTGCGGCGTCCCTCACTGTTCTACTCGTTTGGGCGGCTTACCAAGTCGCCCCTGCAGTTTTACCAGCCATAGAAGCGGCTACCTCCAAGAGAGTACTGCTCGCCCTGTTGGTTACATCGCTGGTCCTAAATTTCGTGTTCGTACTGGTAGCTTTTTTTTCGTCAAAGAAGGCAGATTTCCGCATCAAGTACGGGATCTACTGGGACCGTGAAAAGAATCCGCATTGCCCGGCATGCAAGATCCCGATTAGTGGCTACGCCAAATATGATGCGGGCAAAGGCTATTACTGCAAGCCATGCAACAAGATTTTTCGCCTCACAGACGTTGCTGGCAAGGACATTGATCCAATGCAGGCTGTCTCCGAACTTTAGGTCTATCATTTCGTTCAAGGCGAAGCCGCCTAGCGGTTTGGCTTCACTCTGGCGTTGAACGTCCGCTCAACGCCAGGTTGCTGGCGGTATCGATTCTGAGCGGCTCAGGGAGCTAAAGTTTCGGCTTTGGAACGAAGCATCAGATAAAAGAAAGGCTTCGTTTCCTAGGTGAACGAACGGCATGTCAGCGGGACGCTGGGTAGATGGAAATAGGAAATTTTCGCAGGATTTTTCTCTTATTTCGGAGCGGAAGCAAATTAGACAGTTAGGGGATTCAGTTGCGATAAGGTTCGGGCCTAGCGGCGCCCCAGCCGAGCAGAAAAACCATGTAGGCTCGATTGGTCAATCCGACGATCTTTCTCACTAGGTGTAACGAAGCTCCGGGCTCGTTGGCCATGATCGAGGCGCGGGTTCATTAAGGCACCGCCGCCGGGATAGAATTGAAGACTGACATGGCTTAAGGATCTATGGTGAGCGAACGCCAGTACTCCGAAGAAGAGATCAAGGATCTGACCGACAGAGTCTTCTTGCTTCGCAGTAAGCTTGAGGAAGGCAAAATCCACATTGTGGAACATCTCGTCGAAGGCTTTCGCGAGAGCTGCGACGCCATTCGACTCAGAAGCGACGGGCTTGTTGACCCTGCCACTGTAGATGGCCGGATCCGAAGCGCAACGTTGGCTATTCGTCATTTTCAGTACAGGGATGAGGCTAAAGACGCTATTAGCACTGGAGATATCCAAGAAAGCTACTTCCGAATGCTTTACATGCAATTCGGTTGGATGATGGAATTCATGCTGGAGCATCGTATAAACCCTCATCAAGCGAGTCTTGCGTTCATCAGGGACGCGAATTTTGTGAGGCAGGTGAAAGAAAAACTTCCAGATTTGGCGAGTGGTATTAGAGAATTCTGGGAGGGTGTTGGTGACTCGGGCACATATCATCTTCAAGATGGGGCCCAGCTGAAGGCGACATTTTCTGGTGATTTATTCCCTGCTCATTGGGAGAATGCGGTCTCCACTGCGGGTCTGTACATTGACACGATCGTGCTGCCCTGTCCCATCCTTCGCATTGCTCCAATCTTGGGGATCTACCCGGATCGAGAGGTAGCGCGTCTCTTTGCCAAGCACGTACTCACGGCGATGACCTACCGCGATGTGGCTACTGCAGACGTGAATCCGCCTATCGTTATGATCTTGCCCCATCCTGACGATATCCGTCGTGGCGAAAGCGGTGATCTGCTGATCCGAGCAACGCCGGCAATTCTCAAGCACGCAACGTATCTTTTCGACCGTGAATTTTCAGATCTGAATCACTACGAGGAATTCTGTTCGCATCTACAGAGCGTTTCGCAACTCATGAGTGAGCTGCGGCGGCCAGATCGCGTCCTTTTCGATACCACTTGGGAGCAAGGCGCAGAAGCTCAATTGACGCGGATGATGCGTGATCCCCAGCCCACATTGCCCGGTTTTGACCCGCATAACGCCGGCCATCAAGTCTTTGGTGCGAGCGTAGGCCGAATGCCCCAGGCTCTAGCGTCTAAAGAGACTGCTCAGCATTTTGGGGCCACACCGTTCATAAGCGTCCAGACTTCATGGGATTACTACACTTGGTTCCTCGAGTATGAATCGACTAGTTCGATTCACGATGTAAATGAGCTCAAGTCCACTCATGTCGCCCGGGCTCTGGTCTCTGAAGGCGAACAGAACTTGTCGTGGCTTGGGAACGTTCCGCCCGAGACGGTTTTGCAAATTAGAAAGAGCGGGCACGCTGAGGAACTTCGCCATATCTTGAGTGCTGGTATAGACGAACTAATTGCGTTGAGACCTGACAATTACTACCGCACATCCGACCGCGTTGTTGAAAACCTCAATAAAGCCTTTGAAGCTCATCAGCGCGAGTTGCTCAATGCGCGAAACAAGAAGCTTAGGCTCTACGGCATCGACGTTGCCAGCTTTGTGGCCACGGGTGCGATTGCGGTAACCGCCGCGCTGACCAGTAGTCCAGGGCTGGGGGTTGCCTCCGGACTTTTGGGAATGGCAGGCCTACCCAATCTCAGAGAGATAAAATCCAAGTTCAAGGAGCAAGCTGCTGCAGACAGGGCGAGGAGGAGCTCGCCGACAGGCCTGCTGTTCAAGCATGTGAAGACGTAGAAGAGGTCATTTCAATATAGAGTGGCGACGAGCTATGTGTGTGCTTTTCCACTCGTGGCTTGGCGCTCTAAGTTCGCCGTCGCTGGGGCAGGAGTTGTTTGACGATCTCTGTCCAAATCGAGAGCTACGTCACTGTACTGGCGGTGAAGCTTGCAGCCGCTTTCATTCAATCGACCAAGTTATGCTTTGAACTTCTGGGCAGATTACGCTCTGACGAAAAGATCGAACCCTGCGAATCCCTGTGCGCTCAGCCCACGGCCTGCGAGGCCAGTCTCCGGAATTCATCCATCTGCGCCTGGCCGTTGAACCATGCCTTCGGGAATACCTCGAATATCACGTCCGAGTGGTAGAGAAGCAGCACTTCTTCATTCTCCCGCAGCTTGGTGTAATCCGACCACCGCCGTTTGGTCTGCACATGCTCGGACGCAACGCTGAGCCACTCTTCGTCCCAGCTGTAGGTGTAGTGAGCGTGCAGACTCGCCTGCTGGCGATGGATCTTGGCCACCTGGCGTGGCAGCGCCAGCCTGGACTGGGCGAACGCACCCATCGCGCCACCAACACCGCCGCAGACAAGGACAAGGCCGGGGAACTGACGGCCCACGGCGAGCGCTACAACGCCGATCACCGCACATCCCAGCAGGACCGATACGAGCACCTTCACCGCCTTCCGCCGATGCAGGCGAAGTGCGTGGAGGTGCTGTTCTTGAGTAAGTGTTCCGGAGATCATCAGCCTTGGCCTGTGTGAACGCACTGAAATGAGACGTTCCTGAAAACCGCTACTTCCCTGTGGCAACACCGCTGCCTTGATGTGGTAACAGGACGGGTTCGATTGTGCCATCGCGTTGAGCTGCCGAAAATGAAACTATTCAAAAAAGAAGGTTGGAACCCTTAAAGCAAATCGGTTCTTTCCGGTCGGAATTGAGATGGAATCTACCCTCAGTCCGCGGTGTTGACGCCTTTGCCCCAGTTCTGGACTGATCGTGCCATCCAGCGAGCACGTTTTCTGAATGGATTGGTTCGAGATAGTTGGGGCTGGACAGCATGACAGCACGTTTGGAAAGGGCGAAACGCACTTTCAGTGCAGCTCCGCGGCTTACGGCACCAACGTCCAGTCACGCAAGTGGACGTTGGAACAGCGGCCGAAGCTGATAGGTTAGACGTATGGAATTTCTAATCTTTATAGCTCTCTGTCTAATTGTTGTGATGGCGATTTTCTTCGGCTTCGCCTCTGTCTTTGCTGTGGTCTCTTGCATTCTTGAGGTTCTTGCGCCAGCGCCAGTTGAGTGCTCTCGCTCTTGTCGATGTTCCTGCTCGTGCCGCTTGAACGGAGAACGGTCCGATGATGCTGATCAGTGATGGGACCAGAGCGGTGACAGATAGCCAACAGTTGGAGGTGACGATGGATGCGCAGATTGGGGCACTCAAGTTCTGACTCAGCTGATGCCTGTCGAGAAATGCTTTCATGGCGCATCGGCGTCGAGAGAGTTGAAGGTCCGGAGTATCCATTCCCGGCACCGGTAAAGAAAACTTGACACCCAGCCCGCCGCAGTAGACCTTTCCCAGCATGACTATCGATATCGAATCGCTCAGCCTTCGAGAGCTGGGTGCACTGGTGGCTGCGGCCGAACAGCGCAAAGCCCTCATCACCACCCGCCGCCCGGCCGCCGCCGTGCGCCGCCTGCTGAAGGCCGCTGCCGCCGAAGCCGGTTACACCATCGAAGAACTCTTCGGCGATGAAGCTGCAGAAACCGCTGCACCCGCGCGCAAACCCGCCCGCCGCAAAACCGGCAAGGTCGCCGCCAAATACCGCGATCCCGAATACAAGCGCCTGACCTGGACCGGCCGTGGCCGCATGCCGCGTTGGCTGGCACACAAGGTGTCCATGGGCCACAAGGTCACCGATTTCCTGATTCCGGGCCTGGCCCGGCCGACGGCAGGCAAGACCAGCAGCATCGGCAAGCGCACCGTCATCAAGAAAGCCTGAGGCCAGCGTCCCACTTCCGCGCATGGGATGGGGCTGCCCGCGCATTCCGCATCTGAATCGATCTAATATGCTCCCATCTATCCAGCACGGGAGCGCACGGCATGGCGTTGGGCAAGTGGATGATGGCCGCCTGCATGGCAGCGGCATTGGCAACGGGCGCGCAGGCCGCGCCGCCGGCCACCTCGGGTAATCCGATCCTGAAGGGGTGGTATGCCGACCCGGAAGCGGCGGTATTCGCCAACCGCTACTGGATATTCCCGACCACCTCGGCGGACTACGATGCGCAGATCACCTTCGATGCATTCTCGTCGCCGGATCTGGTGCATTGGACCAAGCATGCCGACGTTCTGAACGCGAAAAATGTGGCTTGGGCCAAGCGCGCGATGTGGGCGCCGTCCGTGGTGGAAAACAACGGCAAGTACTACTTCTTCTTTGCCGCCAACGACATCAAGACCGATAGCGAACTGGGTGGTATCGGCGTGGCCGTGGCCGACCGCCCGGAAGGCCCGTACAAGGATCTGCTGGGCAAGCCGCTGGTGGGTGCTTTCCACAATGGCGCGCAGCCCATCGACCAGTTTGTGTTCAAGGATGACGACGGCGCCTGGTACATGATCTACGGCGGTTGGAAGCACGCGAACATCGTCCGCCTGAAGGATGACTTCACCGGTGTGCTGCCGCTGGCCGATGGCACGCTGTTCAAGGAAATCACGCCGGCGCCGGAATACGTGGAGGGCCCGCTGATGTTCAAGCGCGGTGGGCACTATTACTTCATGTGGTCCGAAGGCGGTTGGGGTGGCCCGGATTACAAGGTGGCCTATGCCATTGCCGATGCACCCACCGGCCCGTTCAAGCGCGTCGGCACGGTGCTGCAGCAGGATGAAGCCATCGCTACCAGCGCCGGCCACAACTCGGTGATCCAGGTGCCGGGCACCGACCGCTGGTACATCGTCTACCACCGTCGCCCGCACGGTGACACCGCCCGCGACCATCGCGAGACCGCCATCGAGCGCATGCACTTCGATGCGCAGGGCCACATCCTGCCGGTGAAGATCACCCATGAGGGCGTGGCGGCCGATCCACTGCGCTGAGGGCCGCCACCGGATTCTTCCGGCGGCGGCCCTCAGGCGCGGTTGTGCGACCGCGCCTACTCGGGATTCATCAGCGCGAAGATCGCATCGTAGGTGCCATCGCGTTCGGCCCAGCGTCGCGCCTGGTCAGCGTCCAGCAGTACTTCACCGCGTGGATGATCGCCGCGTTCCAGCTTCAGCAGCACCTGCTGCACGTAGTCCTGCACGGGCATGGCGCGCGGGTCGCTGGCCTGCGCGGCGCCGGTCAGCCCGGTCTGCACGTAGGGCGGCGAGAGTTCCAGCACGTCCACCGGCAGGTGGCGCAGTTGATGGCGCAGCGACACCAGCCACGAATGCAGGAAGGCTTTGCTGGCGCAGTACGTGGGGAGGCTGGCCAGGGGCAGGAAGGCCAGCGACGAGCTGGTGGCCATCAAGGTCGCGCTGCGCTGCCGGGTCAGCAGCGGCAGGAAGGTCGCGACCGTGCGCAGCACGCCCAGGATGTTGGTGTCGACGATGGCCTCGGCATCGAGGTCATCCCAGTGGCCGCTGGCCAGGTCTTCCGCACGCGAGATGCCAGCATTGGCCATGAGTACGTTCAGCGAGGGAAAGCGCGCGTGTACGACCTCGGCCACCTGCGCCAGCGACGCGGGGTCGCCGAGCTCCAGTGGCAGGCCGGTCATGCCTGGGCGCTGCGCGCAGATGGCGTCCAGCAGTGCGGGGTCGCGGCCGGTGATGATGACCTGGTTGCCGCGGTCATGCAGGGCTTCGGCGAATGCGCGGCCAATGCCACGGCTGCCGCCGGTGATGAGGATGGTGTTGCCGGTGAGCTTCATTGGAGTGCCTTTCCAGAGGGGCTGGGGAAAGGCCACGGCAGGATGCATCCCTTCCAGCAGGAAGGGGAGGGCAGGACGGTACCGTGGCGCCTTTGATCCGGGTTCCCTCTGCTGAGGCCCTCCCGGGTGTGGGCGCGTTGGATGACGATAACGCCTGCGGCAGCGCCTGATGCAGGGCTGCGGCGCAGACTTTAGGCCTGTGCGGGTTGGGCGTCAATGTGGCGGCTGCTGGCGCTGCTGGTTCTGGAACACCGCCAGTTGTGCGGCGAACGCGCGCTGGTACGCCGGCCGCGCCGTCGCGCGCGCCACGTAGGCAGCCAGCAACGGGAACTCATCGACGATGCCGCTGCTCTTCAGGCGCAGCAGCACCGAGACCATCAGCAGGTCGCCGGCACTGAACGCGCCGTCCAGCCAGGGGCCATCACCGAGCCGTGCTGAAAGTTCATCCAGCCGCCGCCGCACGCGCTCATCCAGCATCACCAGCCGCTGCGCGTACCAGGGCTGCTCGCGCTCCAGCACCCAGGCCATCGAGCGCTCGACGATGGGCGGTTCCACCGTGTTCAAGGCGGCGAACATCCAGACGATCGCATGCATGCGGCCGTCTGCATCCGCGGGAAGCAGGCCCGGATGCTGCTCGGCCAGGTGCAGGATGATCGCGCCCGATTCAAACAGCCGCAGATCGCCTTCCTCATAGGTGGGAATCTGCCCGAACGGATGGCGCGCACGGTGCGCGGGTTCCTTCATCTCGGCGAAGGTCAGCAGCTGCACGTCGTAGGCGATGCCCAGCTCCTCCAGCGCCCAGCGCACGCGCATGTCGCGGGCCAGGCCCTGGCCGCGGTCGGGGGAGGTGGCGAAGGCGATGAGGATCGGGTGCATGGCAGTGCTCCTGCAGGCGAAGGGCCTGCCTTTCCTGTTCCGACGAACGACGGGGGCGGGAATCGACACCTGGCCGCACCTACCTGTGCATTTACCGAAAGGGGGCCGCCGTCGGATACTTGAGAGACGCTCCACCGAGGTCATGGAACCATGAAACACCGTCGTCCCGCCCTCGTGCCACTTCCTCGTCCTCGCGGGGATGATGCTCCGTATCTTGCGTTTGCATGGTTCCGGGAGGAAGAGTACGCCAGCTTCAAGGCGCTCCTGCCTGAGCGTGACTGGCACGATACGTTTGCCGAGTGGGAGAAAGATATTGAGCGCCACGTGTGGCTCGCCAGAGTGAGTGGCGTCGGCACTGTCCGGGTGACAGTGGCGGTGGCCGACTTTGTGGAATGGTGCCTGGCAAACGATCTGCCCGTTGAGCCGTCTTCGCTGTCGAAATTCGCGTCTGCACATGGCGAATCGCCGAATCCATGAGAATGAACGAGAACGTTCTCTGAGCGTGAATCCCATGCAAGAGAACGTGAACGGTCAGTTGCCGTTCGAGACAGTGATTCCTGCATAAAACAGTGCTCACCCGCGCCGCACATGCACTTCTCCACTCTGGTCCTGCAGGCAACGGACACACCGCTGCCCTCATCCCGCAGACCCGATCAAGGAGAAACACCATGAGCACCCAGTCCACCATCGAACACCGCCTCAACGACCTGATCGAGATCGCCCGCGACGGCAAGGCGTTCTATGAAGAAGCCGCCACCAAGGTGAAGGACACCGAGCTGTCCGCGCTGTTCGTGCGCATCGCCGGCGTCAAGGCGCGTATCGTGTCCTCGCTCAGCAGCGCCGTCGTCGCCACCGGCGGCAAGCCGGCCGAGCACGGCACCATGGTCGGTTCCATGCAACAGTTCTACGGCAAGGTGCGCGCCGCCTTCGGCGATACCAACTATGGCTACGTGGCCGAGCTGGAAGAATCCGAAGACCGCCTGCTGGGCGCGTTCAAGGACGTGCTGAACGACAACGACCTGCCGCCGGCCGTGCGCCAGGAAGTGACCGCATGGCTGCCGGAGGTGCAGGATTGCCACCGCGTGATGCGCGACCGCAAGCATGCGATGAAGGCGGCCTGATCCCCAGCTTCGGCTGAGTGATCGCTGCAGTGCAGGGCCCCGCCATTGGCGGGGCCTTGTCGTTATTGGCCCAGACTAAGGGTCAGCCCTGTTGGGGGTAGGGCGACGCCGGTGCGGCAGGGGCCTGCGGTTCGTCTTGCATCTGTTGCTGCTGCTGGCGCTGCGCATTGGCATGCCGTGCATGCCCGCCCTCGCGGCCGATCGCCGCCATGTGCTGGCGGTTGCGGCTGATCGCCTCGCCGCCCTTGCGGCCGGCGACGCGTGCCTCGGCGGAACTGAATTCATGCGCGTTGCCCGATGCGTGGGCCGCGCGGCCGCCCTTGGCGGCGATGGCGCGTTGCTTGTCTTCATCCATCGAGGCGAAGCCGCGATTCTGTGAGCCGTGGGGTGCATTGGCCATGCTGTGTCTCCTGTGCGGAAGGGACGCCGCCAGCTTCGACGACCGCTTCCATCCTGCACAGGCGGGGCTAATGGCAGGTGCATATCCCCACCGCTGCTTTCACGCCGGCCATGCACGCGCTTGACGCCCCGCTACCAGGCCGCGCACGTGAACAGGCTGTTGCCGAGCCTTCGCCCGCGCCTAGAATCGGACCATCCCGGTAGCTCCCGGGCGTTGTCGAGTGAATGGATTCAATGAAGATCCTGTTGACCGGAAGTTCCGGGCGGATCGGGCGCGCGATCTTCGGTGCGCTGGCTGCCGAGCACGACGTGGTGGGGTTGGACCGCAGCCCGTTCAACACCACCCGCATCATTGCCGACATTACCCACCGCCAGGCGCTGGAGCGCGCCGTGCGGGGCGTGGATGCGGTGATCCACACCGCAGCCCTGCACGCACCGCATGTCGGCCTGGTGCCTGATGAGGTGTTCCAGCAGATCAACGTGGACGCCACCGCGCAGCTGCTGCAGCTGGCCCGGCAGGCGGGTGTGCGCCGCTTCGTGCTGACCAGCACCACGGCGCTGTACGGCCACGCCGTGGTGGCCGGTGGCTGCCGCTGGATCGATGAAACCACCGACCCGCTGCCGCGCACCATCTACCACCGCACCAAGCTGCAGGCCGAAGCGCTGGCCGAGCGCGCGGCGGGGCCGGGTTTTGAGGTGCGCGTGCTGCGCATGGCGCGCTGCTTCCCCGAGTCGCCTGAACGCATGGCGATGTTCCGCCTGCACCGCGGCATCGATGCGCGCGACGTGGCCAGCGCGCATGCGGCACTGCTGGTGGACGAGGGCGGGGCGTTCCAGCGCTACATCGCCTGTGCGGCCACGCCGTTCCAGCGCAGCGACTGCCTGCAGCTGGCCGCCAACCCGCGGCAGGTGCTGGCCCGGCGGGTGCCGCAGCTGCTGGCCGAATTCGAGCGCCGCGGCTGGCCGCTGCCGCTGAGCATTGACCGCGTCTACGACAGCAGCCGCCTACGCCAGGCGCTGGGCTGGCAGCCGCGCTTCGGCCCGGAGGGCGTGCTGCAGCAGTACGCGGCGGGCAGCATCGAAGTGCTGCCGCGCACGCAATGGGTGGGCGACCGCGTGGTGGAGTAGAGTCGAGCTTGCTCGACTGCTCCTGGCATCAGTCGAGCAAGCTCGACTCTACGCGACGGAACGTCGAGCAAGCTCGACGCTACGTGAGTCCATTCAGGTTCCCGCAGGCGGATTTCCTCAACCCGCCCCGTCTGCGGCCGCTAACCCGGTGCGTGCCTTGCCACCGTGGGTTCCGATCCGCAGCCGGCAGGCGGCCGCGCGAGGGATCGCGCATCTGCGCGGTACCGTCGTGGTGCCGGTTGTCCTGAACTGCCTGCGGATCCATCCATGCCTTCTTCCCGCTCTGCCGCTGCCCGTCGCCCGGGCAGCATCGCCCACAAGCTGATGCTGGGCACTGCTTCGATCGCGCTGCTCTGCTTCGGCGTGACCGCCTTCCTCATCTACCGCCAGGCCAGTGCCAGCCTGGTCAATGCCTCGCGCCAGACCATGGGCAGCGAAGCGATTGCCGAGGCGCGCAAGGTCTCGGCCGATCTGGGCACGGCCTTCGCCAGCAACGATGCGATGGTGGAAACCGTGCTGGCCCAGCGGGCCCGCGGCGATGCCCCGGACCGTGCCGCGCTGGCCGCGGTCATCGGCGAACAGCTGCACGCGCACCCGGAATGGGTGGGCAAGAGCACCATGTGGGAGGCCAATGCCTTCGATGGCAAGGATGCGGACTTCGTCGACAGCGAAGCGCACGATGCCACCGGGCGTTTCATGAGCTACTGGGCCTGGGAAGACGGCAAGACCCAGCAGTCGCCGATGACCGCCTACACCGATCTGCCCGACGGCTCGGGTGACTGGTACATGGGCCCGAGCCGGGACAAGCTGCCCAAGGTCAGCGAGCCGTATGCCTACGCCATCGGTGGCCAGCAGGTGCTGATGAGCACGCTGAGCACGCCGATCGTGGAGAACGGCACCTTCCTGGGCGTGTTCACCGTCGATTTCTCGCTGGCGGCGCTGCAGAAGCACCTGGCCACGCTGACCCCGATGGGGGCCGGCCGGGTCGAACTGCTTTCGCCCAAGGGCGTGGTGCTGGCGGCAGCCAATGCTGCCGAGATCGGCAAGCCGCGCACCGATGCGGCCACCCAGCAGATGCTGGCGCAGATTGCCGAGGGCAAGACGTTCGAGGCGTTCGAGCCGGATGCTGAAGGCAACGTGCGCCTGTACGTGCCGATGCAGGTGGGCGATGCCCCGCAGCACTTCGCACTGGGCGTGGTGGTGCCGCACGCCGTGATCGTGGCCGAAGCCCGGCAGCTGCTGTGGCTGACCCTGCTGGTCGGCGTGATCGCCGCGCTCACCCTCAGTGCCGGTGTCTACGTGCTGCTGCGCCGCCTGGCCATCCGCCCGCTGGCGCAGGCCGTGCGCATCGCCGGTGACGTGGCAGCCGGCAAGCTGGACACCGCACTGCCGCCGCGCAGCAACGATGAAGTGGGCCGCCTGCTGGAAGCGATGCAGGGCATGCGTGGCACGCTGCAGGCGGTGATGGCGGCGCAGGCGGACATGGCGCAGCGCCATGACGAGGGCCAGATCAGCTACCGCATGGATGCCAGCGCCTTCCCCGGCGAATACGGCCGCATGGTGGCCGACAGCAACCAGCTGGTGGCGTCCAGCAACGCGGTCACCCAGCGCCTGGTGGACGTGATGCAGCGCTACGCCGTGGGCGACCTCAGCGTGGATATGGACGCCCTGCCGGGCGAGAAGGCGGTGTTCACCGCCGCCATGGCCACCACCAAGGCGAACCTGGGGGCGATCAACGAACAGATCCAGCAGCTGGCGGCCGCCGCGGCTGCCGGTGATTTCGCCGTGCGTGGCGATACCCAGCGCTTCGAGCACGACTTCCGCCGCATGGTGGAAACGCTCAACACCATGATGCAGGTAAGCGACCACAACCTGGCCGCGCTCTCCACGCTGCTGCGCGCGATTGCCGCCGGTGACCTGAGCACGCGCATGCAGGGTGATTTCCACGGCGTGTTCGCGGTGATGCGCGACGATGCCAACAGCACGGTGCAGCAGCTGACCCAGATCGTCGGCCAGATCCAGCAGTCGGCGGCGAGCATCCGCCTGGCGGCCGGCGAGATCGCCTCGGGCAACAGCGATCTGTCGCGCCGCACCGAACAGCAGGCGGCCAACCTGGAAGAGACGGCCGCGTCGATGGAGGAACTGACCTCCACCGTGCGCCAGAATGCCGAGCACGCGCAGCAGGCCAACAGCCTGGCGGCATCGGCGGCCGGCGTGGCCAGCGAAGGCGGGCAGGTGGTCGGCCAGGTGGTGCAGACCATGGAGCAGATCGAGAACTCTTCGCAGCGCATTGCAGAGATCATTTCGGTGATCGACGGCATCGCGTTCCAGACCAACATCCTGGCACTGAACGCTGCAGTGGAAGCGGCGCGTGCCGGCGAGCAGGGCCGCGGTTTCGCCGTGGTGGCCAGTGAAGTGCGCGCGCTGGCGCAGCGCTCTGCCGGCGCGGCCAAGGAGATCAAGGGGCTGATCGACGCCTCGGTGGCGCAGGTCGGCGCAGGCGCGCAGCTGGTGCACGGTGCCGGCCGCACGATGCAGGAGATCGTCGGCCAGGTGGGCCGGGTGAACGACATCATGGCCGAGATCTCGGCCGCCTCGCGCGAGCAGTCGGCGGGCATCGAGCAGGTCAACCAGACCGTGGTGCAGATGGACGAAACCACCCAGCAGAACGCGGCGCTGGTGGAAGAGGCGACGGCCGCCGCACGGGCGATGGAGGACCAGGCCGAGCAGCTGGCGGTGGCAGTATCGCGCTTCCGCCTGCAGGCCGATGCGCCGGCGGCGGCGAAGCTGCGCGCGGCTTGACGGCGCAGACGACGACGCCCGGCCGGAGCCGGGCGTCGTTGATGCACATCCGCACCGCTGGCCGTGCGTCAGATGAAGCCGTCGAACGGGTTCCAGCTGGCACGGCCCTCTACCTGCTCCAGGTAGTAGCCGTAGTTGGTGCAGTGGGCCAGCAGCGCGCAGAACCCACCGATCAGCCCTTGGACCAGGATGGTCGGCAGCACGAAGGCCAGTGCGAACAGGCCGATGAAGATGGCGATCACCACCAGCGCCTTGCGCCACATGCCCAGGGTCAGCAGGTAGATCCAGCTGAAGAACAGGGCAAGGAAATTGATGTTGATCGTCAGGCGCTCGCCGACGGGCAGCGCTTTCCAGGCCGGCGCGAAGCGCGGATCCTTGGGCGAGCCGTGCTGCTGGTAGAAGTTGAAGCGGAACTGCCACTTCGCGCTGAAACGGGAAAGATCGATGGCATTCATGGGAACGTCCGTGTAAGAAAACGTTTTCATGATAAATGCGTCGCATTCAGCCAGCCAGTCCGGGCCGTCAGAAATGTGACGCTGAACCAGTCAGGGCCTTGCGTCCGGGCGTCGCACCGTCACCCACCCTTCTTGTTTTTAGGATAGGGTGCGCAGTTCCGCTGTCGCTTGGGCCCTGGCCTGCGGTCGGCGGGATGTCCACGGAGGTTGCATGACCACACCTGTTACACCGGAAAACGCACCCGGCCCGGTGCTTCTGCCGACACCCGAAGTGGTGCAGGCACAACAACTGCTCGCCCGCCAGCAACTGGCGGTGGCGATGGACCGCGCGCGCGCGGCGGCCAGCCGCGATCCGGCTGCGCCCGAGACGATCTAGCCCTGGCGGGTGCCAACGCGGGTTGGCACCCTTCTGCGCAGAACGAGCATCTGCCAACCCAGGTTGGCGTCTCCTGGCGCATCTGCGGCCGAATTCCCTGATTGGGAATCGTTATCATTTTGCTCGATCCAGTTTCCGTCGCGCCTGCGTGTGCGCGGCATGCTCGAGCCCGCCATCGCCCGCTGTTTGCTGAATGGGGGAAATCCCCGGCGTAAACCTTCGCGCTCACCTTACATTTGCCCTCTTATGCTGGGCCGCATTTTCGATTCCGCCCCGTTGGAGATCGTGTGGGTTCCGGTAGTGACAGACATCGGCTGCGCGGCGTGACGCCGTCGCAGGCAGGACAAGTGCGGGCGCCGGGAATGCGCGCGGGGAACCCTGGTGCATGCCGCCTGGCCAGGACGGCCAGTTGCGCTGCCTGGGCGGAGTAGACGCGATGGAAGCTCAAACCACCTCCCACGCCGGCCCGGGCAACCCCGAGCTGGACGCCGGCTGGGCGCTGTTGCCGCCCGAAGCCCCACTGCAGATGCCCGAGCAGACCCTGCGCGAAGGCAAGCTCAAGGTCCGTCGCCACCGCACCTCGCCGCGCATGATCAAGCTGCGCCGCCTGTACCTCTTCGGTGGTACTGCGGCGATGACCGCCGTGGCCACGCGGATGATGTGGCGGGTACTGTCCACCGACGGCATCAGTGTGCTCGAGGCCTGCCTGCTGGTGCTGTTCGTCGGCCTGTTCGCCTGGATCGCGCTGTCCTTCGCCAGTGCCGTGGCCGGCTTCCTCACCGCCGTGTTCGACCGCGGCTACCGCCTCGGCATCGACCCGGACAAGCCGCTGCCGACCGTGCACAGCCGCACCGCGCTGCTGATGCCGACCTACAACGAAGATCCGCGCCGCCTGCTGGCGGGCCTGCAGGCGATCTACGAATCGGTGGCCGCCACCGGCCAGCTTGATCGTTTCGACTTCTTCGTGCTCAGCGACACCCGCCGCGACGATATCGCCGCGGCCGAGGAACAGGTGTTCGCCGAACTGCGCGAGCGGGTGCCGGAGGGCATGACGCGGCTGTTCTATCGCCGCCGTGGCGACAACAGCGGGCGCAAGGCCGGCAACATCGCCGACTGGGTGCGCCGCTTTGGTGGCGGCTACCCGCAGATGCTGATCCTCGACGCCGACAGCCTGATGACCGGCGACAGCATCGTGCGCCTGGTGGCCGGCATGGAGCACAACGCCGACGTCGGCCTGATCCAGACCCTCCCGTCGGTGATCGGCGGTCGCACCCTGTTCGCACGCATGCAGCAGTTCGGTGGCCGCGTGTACGGGCCGGTGATCGCCCGCGGCGTGGCCTGGTGGCATGGCGCCGAGAGCAACTACTGGGGCCACAACGCGATCATCCGCACCCGCGCCTTCGCCGACCAGGCCGGCCTGCCGGCCCTGCCCGGGCGCAAGCCGTTCGGCGGCCACGTGCTCAGCCATGATTTCGTCGAAGCGGCGCTGATGCGGCGTGGCGGCTGGGCCGCGCACATGGTGCCGTACCTGGGCGGCAGCTACGAAGAAGGGCCGCCGACGCTGACCGACCTGCTGGTGCGCGACCGCCGCTGGTGCCAGGGCAACCTGCAGCACGGCAAGGTGGTCGGCAGCCGCGGCCTGCACTGGATCAGCCGCACCCACATGCTGATCGGCATCGGCCATTACTTCACCGCGCCGATGTGGGCGATGCTGATGCTGATCGGCATCGCGATCCCGCTGTTCCAGGAAGGCATCGATTTCAATGCCCTGCTGCACCTGTCGCCCAGCGTGTACTGGCGCGCCCAGGACGAGGAGCAGGTGGTGCGCCTGTTCGCCGCCACCATGGCGGTGCTGCTGCTGCCCAAGGTGCTGGGCTACCTGGCGATGCTGCTGGACCCGGTCGATCGCCGCGGCTGTGGTGGCGCGATCCGTGCGTTCGTTTCGATGCTGGTGGAAACCGTGCTGGCCGCGCTGATGGCGCCGGTGGTGATGTACGTCCAGTCGCGCGGCGTGGCCGAAGTGCTGTCCGGCCGCGATTCGGGCTGGGACGCACAGCAGCGCGACGACGGCGGCATTTCCTGGATGGCGCTGGTCCGTGGCTATGGCGGGCTGGGCGTGTTCGGTGCCTTCATGGGTGTGCTGGCCTGGGCGGTATCGCCGTCGTTGGCCGCGTGGATGGCACCGGTGGTGATCGGCATGGTGCTGGCCATTCCCGTGGTGGCGCTGACCTCCTCGCGCGGGCCCGGTGGCTTCCTGCACCGCCTGGGGCTGCTGGACATCCCCGAGGAAAACACTCCGCCGCCCGTTCTGGTGCGTGCCGCCGAACTGCGCCGCGAAGCGGCCCAGCAGCCACCGCTGTACTGATCGCCCCATGGCGGCGGCATAATGCGGCTCGAACTTGAAGGAGCCGCATCATGCTGCAAACGGTGGAACAGGAAACCGGCGCCTCGCCGCAATGGTCGGTGATCTGGCTGCATGGCCTGGGGGCCGATGGCCATGATTTCGCGCCGATCGTGCCCGAGCTGGTGCGCCCGCACTGGCCGGCGCTGCGCTTCGTGTTCCCGCATGCACCGGTGCGGCCGATCACGATCAACAACGGCGTGCCGATGCGCGGCTGGTACGACATCGTCGGCATGGATTTCCGCTCGCGTGCCGACATGGCCGGTGTGCGTGAATCGGTGGCCCAGCTGGATGCGCTGATCGCGCGCGAGATCGAACGCGGCGTCGCCGCCGACCACATCTTCCTGGCCGGCTTCTCGCAGGGCGGGGCGGTCATCCTCAGTGCCGCGCTGGAACGTACCGCGCCGCTGGCGGGGCTGATCGCCCTGTCCACCTACCTGCCCGATGCAGAAGCCGCCCGCCGCGTCGACGGCGCGGTCGACGTGCCGGTGTTCATGGCCCACGGCAGTGGCGACCCGGTGATCCCGCTGGCGGTGGCCGAGCACAGCGCGCAGGTGCTGCGCACGCTGGGCCTGTCGCTGCAGTGGCAGCGCTACCCGATGGCGCACCAGGTCTGCGCCGAGGAAATCCAGGCGCTGGGCGACTGGCTGCAGGAACGGCTGGGCGTGGCCTGAGCCATGGCTGCCAGCGCCAGCGCCCCGTGGATGCCGGAACTGTGCCGCCTGCCGCGCATGCTGGCGATGCTGGGCCTGGCCGAACTGGTGGTGGTGGTGCTGGCCTTGGCGCCCGATGGCAGCCGCCACTGGACGCTGGGCGAGCTGGCTTCGGCCAGCGGTTTCGCGTTGTGGCTTGCGCTGGCGGTCAGCGCCTGCCTGTGCCTGCTGCGGCGGGCACTGTCGACCCTGCCCGAGCTGCTTGGCGCGGTGCTGGCCATCGGCTTGTCGGCGTTCATCGCGGTGGCCTGTGCCGGCGTCGTCCACGCGCTGTACGCGGTGCTGGGTGACAACTTCACCCGCGGCATCAGCTTCTGGCGTTTCACCCTGGGCAGTGCTGCAACCACCGCCCTGATCACCGCGCTGGCGCTGCGCTATTTCTATGTCAGTGACCGCTGGGCCGCGCAGGTGCAGGCCAACGCACGCGCGCAGGCCGACGCCCTGCAGGCGCGCATCCGCCCGCATTTCCTGTTCAACAGCATGAACCTGATTGCCAGCCTGCTGCACCGCGACCCGGCCGTGGCCGAGCGTGCGGTGCTGGATCTGTCCGATCTGTTCCGTGCCGCGCTGGGCGCCGGCGAAGGTGATTCGACCCTGCGCGACGAATGCGAGCTGGCCGAGCGTTACCTGTCGATTGAATCGCTGCGCCTGGGCGAACGCCTGCAGGTGCGCTGGCAGCGCGAGGAACCCCTGCCGTGGGACCTGCCGCTGCCGCGCCTGGTGCTGCAACCGCTGGTGGAAAACGCGGTGCTGCATGGTATTTCGCGGTTGCCCGAAGGCGGGACCATCGAACTGCTGCTGGCCTGCACGAACAATGAGCTGCAGATCACAGTTCGCAATCCGGCGCCGGATCCGCAGGCCCCGGGGCTGGCCCTGGCACGCGGTGCCGGCCATGCCCAGCACAGCATCGGCCATCGGCTGGCGTGGCGCTTCGGCCGTGCCGCGCGGATGACGGCCGGCTGGAGCGAAGGCTACTATGCCTGTCAGGTGACAGTGCCGATCCAGTGAGGGAATGAGCGTGAGGGTAGTCATCGCCGATGACGAACCGCTGGCCCGCGAGCGCCTGCGCAGCCTGTTGGCAGCGCAGGAGGGCATCGACGTGGTGGCCGAGGCCGGCAACGGCGAACAGGCCCTGCATGCGTGTGCGGAACTGCAGCCGGACCTGGTCCTGCTGGATATCGCCATGCCTGGCCTGGACGGCCTGGAAGCCGCGCGTCACCTGGCCAGCTTCGAACCACGGCCGGCGGTGGTGTTCTGCACCGCCTACGACGCGCACGCGCTGTCGGCCTTCGAGGCGGCAGCGATCGATTACCTGATGAAGCCGGTACGCGCCGAACGCCTCGCGGCGGCCATTGCCCGTGCGCGCACGTTCCTGGCCGGCCGCGATGGCCAGCCCGAGCACAGCGGCGGCCAGGCCCGCAGCATGCTGTGCGCCCGCCTGCGTGGCAGCCTGCGCCTGATTCCGCTGGATGACATCCACTACCTGCAGGCCGAAGAAAAGTACGTGGTGGTGCACCACGCACGCGGCGAAGACCTGATTGAAGAATCGCTGAAGTCGCTGGAAGAGGAGTTCGCCAGCCGCTTCGTGCGGATCCACCGCAACTGCCTGGTGGCGCGCCATGAACTGGTGGAGCTGCGGCGTGGCGTGGGCGGGCAGGTGCAGGCGGTGCTGCGGCATGGCAAGCAGCCGCTGGAAGTGAGCCGCCGGTGCGTGGCGACGCTGAAGCAGGAACTGCGGCATCTGTGAGTTTCCGCGCGGCCTGCGGCCGCGACTGCTTTCAGATCAACAGCAAGGCCACAGCGGGTTGGTCGGCTCGTTGTTGTTACGTGCTGGGTGGGGGGGGGGGGGGGGGGGGGGGGGGGGGGGGGGGGGGGGGGGGGGG
>NZ_JACVTT010000026.1:0-49929 GCF_016624665.1 Stenotrophomonas sp. S39
GTCATGCCCGGGGTCGGATCCCTTTCCACGGAAAGGGCTCTGACCCCACACAGGGCCTCCATCCACGCATGGCGTGGATCTACTGCGCAATCCCGGTGGGTGCCGACCGTTGGTCGGCATACCTCTCAACCCTGAATGGGCCCGCCTTCGCGCGGGCCCTTCTTTTTGCTGCGCTGCGGGTTGCACACCCCGCCATAATTATGCCGTAATTATTCCAACACCAATCGGAAGCCGGTCGATGAACCCGAGCTGGGACACGTTGGAACGCAGCCGCCAGGCCCGCCTGGAACGCGCCGCGCCATGGGCCAGGGGCCGCGAAGTCGCCGCCGCGGATGTGGCCGAACTGCTGCACGCCCTCCTCGAACCGGGCGACAAGGTCTGCCTGGAGGGCAACAACCAGAAGCAGGCCGATTTCCTTGCCCAGGCCCTGGCCGACCTGGACCCGGCACGGGTGCACGACCTGCACATGGTGCAGTCGGTGCTGTCGCTGCCCTCGCACCTGGACGTGTTCGAGCGCGGCATCGCCTCCAAGCTGGATTTTTCCTTCTCCGGTCCGCAGTCGGTGCGGCTGGCCAACCTGGTGGCCGAAGGGCGCATCCAGATCGGCGCCATCCACACCTACCTGGAACTGTTCGGCCGCTACTTCATCGATCTCACCCCGCGCGTGGCGCTGGTCGCCGCACAGGCTGCCGATCGCCACGGCAACCTCTACACCGGCCCGAACACCGAAGACACCCCGGTGATCGTCGAAGCCACTGCCTTTGGCGGCGGCATCGTCATCGCCCAGGTCAACGAAATCGTCGACACCCTCCCCCGCGTCGATATCCCCGCTGACTGGGTCAACTTCGTGGTGCAGGCGCCGCGCCCGAACCACATCGAACCGCTGTTCACCCGTGACCCGGCGCAGATCTCCGAGATCCAGGTGCTGATGGCGATGATGGCCATCAAGGGCATCTACGCCGAGTACGGCGTCAACCGCCTCAACCATGGCATCGGCTTCGACACCGCGGCCATCGAACTGCTGCTGCCCACCTACGCAGAGTCGCTGGGGCTGAAGGGAAAAATCTGCCAGCACTGGGCGTTGAACCCGCACCCGGCACTGATTCCGGCGATCGAATCGGGCTTCGTCAAATCCGTGCATTCGTTCGGTTCGGAACTGGGCATGGAGAAGTACATCGCCGCCCGTGGCGATGTGTTCTTCACCGGCGCCGACGGGTCGATGCGCTCCAACCGCGCGTTCTCGCAGACCGCCGGCCTGTATGCCTGCGACATGTTCATCGGCTCCACCCTGCAGATCGACCTGCAGGGCAACAGTTCCACCGCCACCCGCGACCGCATCGCCGGCTTCGGTGGCGCGCCCAACATGGGCTCCGATGCACGCGGCCGACGCCACGCCAGCGATGCCTGGATCAAGGCCGGGCAGCAGGCCGCGCGACCGGGTGAAATGCCGCGCGGGCGCAAGCTGGTCGTGCAGATGGTGGAAACCTTCCGCGAGCACATGGCACCGGCCTTCGTTGAACGACTGGATGCCTGGGAATTGGCCGAGCGCGCGGACATGCCGCTGCCGCCGGTGATGATCTACGGCGACGACGTCAGCCACGTGCTGACCGAGGAAGGCATCGCCAACCTGCTGCTGTGCCGCACGCCGGAGGAGCGCGAACAGGCGATCCGTGGCGTGTCCGGTTACACCGCCGTGGGCCTCGGGCGCGACCGCGCGATGGTGGAAAACCTGCGCGACCGCGGCGTGATCCGCCGCCCCGAAGATCTCGGCATCTCGCCGCGCGATGCCAGCCGCGACCTGCTGGCTGCGCGTTCGGTGAAGGACCTGGTGCGCTGGTCCGGTGGCCTGTACGACCCGCCCAAGCGCTTCCGCAACTGGTAAGGGACAGAGCATGGAAACCCTCGACTATCGATTCGACGGCCGCACCCCGGTGCAGTTCCCGCGCGATGCGGTGCTGGTGGGCGTGCTCGCCTCGGGCAACCTGGAAATCCTGCTGGAGCCCGCCGCGCAGGACGGTGCGATGACGGTGCGGATCATCACCGCCGCGCAGGGCTTCGGCACCATCTGGCAGGCGGTCATCGCCGATTTCGCGCAACGCTATCCGCTGCGCGACGTGCGCATATCGATCAACGATGCCGGCGCGACCCCGGCCGTGGTCAGCCTGCGCCTGGACCAGGCCGTGGAAACCCTGCTGGCCGGAGGCACGCCATGAGCCACGTACAACGCCACAGCTATTACGAAGCCGATGCACGCGAACGCATTGCCGGGCTGGTCGATGCCGGTTCGTTCCGCGAGTTCCTCGGCCCGGCGCGACGGGTGATGAGCCCGCACCTGGCCCAGCTCGACCAGCCGGCCGCATTCGACGATGGCATCGTCGTCGGCGAAGCCACGCTGCAGGGCAGGCGTGTGCTGCTGGCCGCGCAGCAGGGTGAATTCATGGGCGGTGGCGTTGGCGAGGTCCACGGCGCCAAGCTGACCGGCCTGCTGCGCCGCGCGGCGCAGACACGCCCCGACGGCGTGCTGCTGCTGCTCGACACCGGCGGCGTGCGCCTGCACGAAGCCAATGCGGGGCTGATCGCCATTTCCGAAATCATGCGCGCCACCCTGGGCGCACGCGCCGCTGGCGTGCCGGTGGTCGCCCTGATCGGCAGCGGTAATGGTGCGTTTGGCGGCATGGGCATCGTCGCCCGCTGCTGCACCACCGTCATCATGTCCGAGGAAGGCCGGCTGTCGCTGTCCGGGCCGGAAGTGATCGAGACCGTGCGCGGCGTGGAAGAATTCGACTCGCGCGACCGCGCCCTGGTATGGCGCGTGACCGGCGGCAAGCACCGCTACCTGATCGACCAGGCGCAGATGCTGGTGCCCGACGCCATCGAAGCGTTTGCACGTGCCGCCGTGGATGCGCTGCAGGCCGACGCCGCCAGCGGCGATACCGACACCGCACTGGATGCCCTGCAGGCCCGCCATGCCGCACTGAAGGCACGCGTGCAGGCCTGGGGCGACTGCCGCGATGGATTGCAGATCTGGGCACGCCAGGGCATCGCCGAACCCGAGCGCCTGCCGTTGCTGGACACCGACGCCTTCCTTGCCGCCACCGCCGACCGGAGCCTGCCATGAGCGCCCCGCTGCAGACCCTGCTCGACGCCCTGTTCCCGCGCGGGCACCGCATCGACGTGCAGGATTCGGTGCTGACCGGCACGGCCACCACCGAGGATGGCGAGGTGACGGTGATCGGCACCACCGACCGCATCGAGGTCGGCGTGGACCATGCATTGGCCCTGGCCGACACCGTACTGGCCAGCACCGCTGCGCATCCGCAGCGACCCATCGTGATGCTGGCCGACACCGCTGGCCAGCGCCTGGCCCGCCGCGATGAACTGCTGGGCATCAACGGCTACTTCGCCCATCTTGCGCAGACCCTCGACCTGGCCCGCCGCCGTGGCGCGCGGCTGGTCACCCTGGTCTACGGTGAATCGGTGAGCGGTGGTTTCCTGTCCTTCGGCCTGATGGCCGACCACATCCACGCCCTGCCCGACGCGCAGGTGCGGGTGATGGATCTGCGCGCGATGGCGCGGGTGACCAAGCAACCGCTGGAGAAGCTGCAGGCACTCAGCCAGAGTTCGCCGGTGTTCGCGCCGGGCGTGGCCAACTACGTGTCGATGGGTGCGGTCGATTCGCTGTGGGACGGCGACCTGGCCCAGCACCTGCTGCAGGCACTGCGCGCACCCAGCGACGGCGACCTGCGTGCCGCACGCGGCGCAGAGCGCGGCGGCCGTGCGCTGGCAGCCGAAGTCTGCACTGCGGTGGCCCGCGGCGATGCCTGACCGGCCCGCCCGCCACACGCTGGCCTGGCTGTCGGCCAATGCCGACTGGCGGGCCGACGTGGCCGCGCACGAACCGCGCCTGGCGGCGTGGTTTGCGCAGGGGCTGCCAGCGATGGTGGCGCGGCGCGCCGTGGATGATCCCGACCCGCGCCTTCGCCTGGGCGTGCCGCTGCCGCCGAGCGAAGGCAAGCAGCGCATCGCCCTGCGCGTACCGCTGCACGATGTACTGCGCCAGCAGCCGCCGCCGACGCTGGAAGCGATCCTCGCCACCGGAGTTGCCCATGACTGGCAACTGGCGCTGCACGCATTGGCGCACATTGCGCCTGCACGCGTGTTTGGTGCCTTCGCCTGGCAGCATCTCAGTGGCCTGCCCTACGTGCATGCCGCTTCGGATATCGACCTGCTGTGGCAGGTGGATGCCGCCGCGCAGGCCGACGCGGTGGTCGCGCGCCTGCAGGAGTGGGAACGCGAGCATGGCCGTCGCGTGGATGGCGAACTGTGCCTGGGCGATGGCGGCGCGGTGAACTGGCGCGAATACGCCGGTGGCAGCCGCCAGGTGCTGGTGAAGCGCCTGGAAGGCGCCGCGCTGGAAGCCCGCGAACGCCTGTTCGTCGCCACCGGAGTGGCCGCATGAACACCCTCGCGCATGCCAACCCGCACATCGCGCGCCGCGTCGACAGCGCGCGCCTGGGCCGACTGGCCATCGCCAGCCTGCATGCCGAACTGGCCTGCGCGCCGAAGCCGGGCCTGGTGACCCCGTTCGACAGCGGCAGCCATGACGACATGGACGCCGGCACGTTCCTGCGCAGCCTGTTCGCGCTGCGCCACTACTTCACCGCAATTGCCAGCGCCGGTGCCGACGATGCGCCGTTCGCTGCCCTGCGCGCGCACGGCCTTGCCGCCGAGCACGCGATGCTGCGCGCCACCGGCGGCATCAACACCCATCGCGGTGCCATCTTCAGCCTGGGCCTGCTGGTGGCCGCCGCCGCACGCTGCCGCCGCCAGCAGGGCCACGCCGCGCCCGCCGCGCAGGTCTGCCTGGCCGTGCAGCACTGGGCCGATGACTTCGCCGCTGCGCCGCTGGATGCGTCCAGCCCCGGCCAGCGCGCGCGCCTGCACCATGGCGTGCCGGGCGTGCGCGAACAGGCCGCCGCCGGTTACCCCGTGCTGCGCGACCTGGCTGTACCGACCCTGCGCCATGCCCTGCACAGCGGCCTGCCGCGCGACGCGGCCCTGTGCCAGACCCTGATGCAGCTGGTTGCGCAGGTGGATGACCTGAACCTGCTGCACCGTGGTGGCGCTGACGGGCTGGCCTGGGCCCAGCAGCAGGCACGCAGCTTCCTCGCAGGCGGCGGTGCCTTCACAGCCGGCTGGCAGGCACGCCTGCATGCCCTCGGCGAGGGCTTCGTGGCCCGTCGCCTGAGCCCCGGTGGCAGCGCCGACCTGCTGGCCTGCGCCTGGTTCCTGCTGCAGCAGGAGGGCGCATGAGCCTGGCCCTGCTCTGCCCCGGCCAGGGTGCGCAGCATGCGGCGATGTTCGACCGCGTGCGCGAGCTGCCTGCGGCCCGCGATGTCCTGCACGCCGCGGGCGCTGTACTTGATCGTGATGTCTTCGCCGCCGCTGCCGATGACGCGCGCTTCGACAATGCGCTGGCGCAACCGCTGCTGTGCGCGGCCACGCTGGCGCACTGGCAGGTGCTGCGCGACGGCCTGCCGGCGCCGGTGGTCGTGGCGGGTTACAGCATCGGTGAACTGGCCGCACATGCGGTTGCCGGCAGCGTCGACACCGCAACCTGCCTGGCCCTGGCCGCACAGCGCGCGCGGCTGATGGATGCCGCCAGCCCCGCCGATGCGGGCATGCAGGCGGTGTTGGGGCTGCAGCGCCACACCCTGCAGCCACTGTGCGATGCACACGGCGCCCATGTGGCGATTGCCAACGGGCAGGATCATTTCATCGTCGGCGGCACGCAGGCATCACTGCAGGCGCTGGCCGATGCAGCACGTACACAGGGTGCGGAGGTCCGCCCGTTGCCGGTGCACGTGCCTGCACATACCCCGCTGCTGCAGGCCGCCGTCGCACCGTTTGCGGCCGCGCTGGATGCTTCGCCGCTGCTGGCGCCGCGCCTGCCGCTGCTGGCCGGCATCGATGCGCGCCCGGTGCGTGATCGCGCGGCAGCGGTGCACACGCTGTCGGCGCAGCTGGCACAGACCATTGAATGGGCGCAGGTGATGCGCCAGGCCTTCGAGCGCGGCGCGCGGGTGTTCCTGCAGCTGGGCCCGGGCAACGCATTGGCGCGCATGGTCGCGCCGTCCTACCCGTGCTGCGAGGTGCGCGCGGTGGAAGAGTTCCAGAGCCTGGACGGCGCCGCGGCATGGGTCCGCAGCGCGCTGGAGCGGCTGCAGTAACGGGTTCGAGCAGTACGCATCACGCATCACGTTGTACGACGCCTTACCCCGGGATGGCGGGTCTCCATCCGAGCTGTACGCGAGTCACGTGTCTGGGAGGGCGCATGAGTCCACAAATCGCAACGATCATCGGCCTGGTGATCATGTTCATCGTCGCTACCGCGATGCCCATCAACATGGGTGCGGTGGCCTTCGCCCTGGCCTTCATCGTCGGCGGCGTCTGGGTCGGCATGGGGGGCAAGGAAGTGCTCGCCGGCTTCCCGGGCGACCTGTTCCTGACCCTGGTCGGCATCACCTATCTGTTCGCCATCGCGCAGAAGAACGGCACCATCGACCTGCTGGTGCACTGGGCGGTGAAAGCCGTGCGCGGCCACATCGTGGCCATCCCGTGGGTAATGTTCGTCATCACCGCCGTGCTGACGGCCTTCGGCGCGCTGGGCCCGGCCGCCGTGGCCATCATCGGCCCGGTCGCGCTGCGCTTCGCCAAGCAGTACAACATCAACCCGCTGATGATGGGCCTGCTGGTGATCCATGGTGCGCAGGCCGGTGGCTTCTCGCCCATCAGCGTGTACGGCAGCATCACCAATGGCGTGGTGCAGAAGGCCGGCCTGGAAGTGACCGAGATGGCGGTGTTCCTGACCAGCCTCGGCTTCAACTTCATGATGGCGATCATCTGCTTCCTGGCCTTCGGCGGTATCGCCCTGATGCGTCGTGGTTCGATCACTGCTGCCGGCACCGTGGGCGGTGCTGACCTGGCCATGGCCGGTGGCCCGCAGGCGTCGTCGCGGCAGTTCGCCATCGAAGGCCACGGCGCGCTGGTGGCCGCCGGTGGCGGCACGCTGTCGAACGATCCGGCCGCACTGGATGCAGTGGGCTTCACCCGCGAGCGTCTGTTCACCCTGATCGGCCTGCTCGGCCTGGGCGTGGCCGCACTGATCTACAACCTCAACGTCGGTCTGGTCTCGATCACCGTCGCGGTGGTGCTGGCCCTGCTCTCGCCGCAGAGCCAGAAGGGTGCGGTCGATGGCATCAGCTGGTCGACCGTGCTGCTGATCTGCGGCGTGGTGACCTACATCGGCGTGCTCGAACATGCCGGCGCGGTGGACTTCATCGGCCATGGTGTTTCCAGCATCGGCATCCCGCTGCTGGGTGCGCTGCTGGTCTGCTACGTCGGCGGCATCGTCTCCGCGTTCGCCTCGTCTGCCGCCGTGCTGGGCGCGACCATCCCGCTGGCGGTGCCGTTCCTGATGCAGGGCCACCTGGGGGCCGCCGGCGTGATCTGCGCGCTGGCGGTGTCGTCCACCATCGTCGACGTCAGCCCGTTCTCGACCAACGGCGCACTGGTGGTGGCCTCGGCAGCGAAGGAAGAGCGCGAGACGCTGTTCCGCCGCTTCCTGGTCTACAGCGGCCTGGTAGTCGCGTTCGGCCCGCTGCTGGCTTGGCTGGTGTTCGTGGTGCCGGGCTGGATGTGATTTTGCAGGGGCGCCGGAGGATTCCGGCCCCCTTCGAATCGGGGGGGTAGAGTCCACCGTTGGTCGACTATCGCGCGCAGCGCGGGATCTTCGGGATCCATGCGAAGGGCAGTCGACCAACGGTCGACTCTACCAAGCCGTATTTCCCCACCCCGTTACAGGTTCCACGCAGGGAGGCAGTACACTTTCCACCATGGCCATTGCTCCCGCCCCGCGTTCACCGAAGAAGCGCGCGCCTCTGTACGAAGAGGTGGCCGAGCATGTGCGCGAGCGCATCTACGACTACCGGCTGCCGCCGGGCGAATGGATCGACGAGCCGGCACTGTGCGAGGAACTGGGCATCAGCCGCACGCCGTTGCGCGAGGCGCTGAAGCTCCTGGCTGCCGAAGGGCTGGTGCAGATCGATGCTGGCCGCGGCGCGCGGGTCACCCGGCTCACGCTGGAAGACCTCAACCAGCTGTTCCCGGTGATGGCGATGCTGGAAGGCCGCTGCGCGCATGAGGCGGTCAGGCACATCGACGATGCCGGCGTGCAGCAGCTGGAGGATCTGCACGCGGCCATGGAAGCGGCCGCCGCCAACGGCAACATCGCCGAGTACTACCGCAACAACTACCTGATCCACGAAACCGTGCAGCACTACGCCGGCAACCCGTGGCTGATCCGCATCACCCACGACCTGCACCGCATCCTGAAGATGCACCGTGGCCGCCAGCTGCTGGCACCGGGCCGCACCGCGCAGTCGCTGGCCGAGCACCGCGAGCTGATGGACTGCTTCCGCCGTCGTGACGCGCAGGCGGCCGAACGCACGATGGAACGCCACCTGCTGAGCCAGGGCCAGGCGCTGGCCGCCTACGTGGCCGATGGGGGGTTGTTGAACGTGCCCGCACCGTTGCCGACCGAAGGCGGCGGCTGAGCGGGTACGGCACGGCACGAACAACGCCGGCCGACCGCTGTTTCGTAGAGTCGAGCTTGCTCGACTGCTTTTCAGAGGCAGTCGAGCAAGCTCGACTCTACATGGCCTCAATCGCTGCAGCTGCCATCGCCACCACCACTGTCGCTGCTGCAGTCCGAGCCGCTGTAGCTGTGGCTGTTGTGGCTGTCACTGGAGTAACTGCCCGAGGAATCGTAGCTGCCCGCGAAGCTGCCATCGCTACGGCTGACCGAGCCATCGGCGGTGGCGATCGCCATGCACAGGATCGCGCCCACCAGCGGCAACAGCCAGACCAGCAGCAGCTGCACCGCCCGCCCTCCCACCGACACGTCATCGCGCCGCACCACCACGAACGTGGCGACGAGGTTCAGGCCCAGCACCAGGGCGATCAGGACCAGGGTCACCACCAGCATGGTGTGCCTCCGCAGCAGCGAACCGGCGCGGTCATGGCGCCACCATCAATGACTGGATCTGCGCGCGCTCATCCAGCGGCCGCTGGAAATCCACCGGGTAGACCGGTGCATGGCGCTCGCCCTTGAGCAGGAACAGGCTTTCGCTGCCCAGCGTGGCCTCGCGGATATGGCCCAAGGTGTAATGCCACATCGTCCACAGCGGCACCCGGATCGTCGCCGGCACCCTGCCCTCCCGCGGCCGCAGCACTTCCTGCACCTGCAGGACCAGGCGGATCTCGTTGTCCAGGCCTGGCCCGGTGCGCGATCCGGGATCGGTCAGCGGCCGTCCCTTGCCATCGACCATCTCCACGTCGACCACCTTGGCGCGGACGATCTGGTCGGCTTCCGCCACCATTTCCGCCAGCGGTTTCGGCGCCACCGAGGTGGCCAATGCAGGCGCGACGGCGCCCAGGCACAGCAGCCCGGCCAGCAGGATCGCGGATGTCTTCATGGCGGTGCTCCCTCCCTGGATACCCCCTGACGATAGCACCGCCGCGGCGGTTCGCCCTGCCTGTCATGAAGATGGGACAATGTAGGGCGCGCCGGCCCGGTCCCCAGGGGCCCGCCGGCCCCCTTGCACCACACGGAAGAAGAAGAACAACAACATGCTGAAAGTCATTTTCGATACCGACCCGGGCGTCGACGACGCCCTGGCCCTGCTGTACCTGCACAAGCACGCGCAGATCGACCTGGTCGGCGTCACCACCACCTTCGGCAACGCCTCGGTGGATTCGACCACCCACAACGCGCTGTACCTGAAGCAGGCCTGGGGCTTTGCCGCCCCGGTCGCGCGCGGCGCCGCCGGCCCGCTGCAGCCCGAAGCCACGCCGGAAGCCTGGCCGGTGCACATCCATGGCCACAACGGCCTGGGCAACCACCCGGTGCCGACCGCGCTGGACGTGGCCGCCGATGCGCGCCCGGCCCACCAGCTGATCATCGACCTGGTCCGCGCCCACCCGGGCGAAGTGACCCTGGTGGCAGTCGGCCGCATGACCAACCTGGCCCTGGCCCTGCAGAACGCCCCGGACATTGCCGGCCTGGTGCGCGGCGTGGTCCTCATGGGCGGCGCCTTCCACGTCAACGGCAACATCACCCCGGCCGCCGAGGCCAACATCTGGGGCGACGCCGAAGCGGCCGACATCGTGTTCACCGCACAGTGGCCGGTCACCGCCATCGGCCTGGACGTCACCACCCGCGTGGAGATGGACCGTGACGGCCTGGACAAGCTGGCTGCCATCGGCGGTGCCGACGCCGAGCTGGTGCGCGCGCTTTCGCAGGACTACGTGGACTTCTACCTGCAGGCCGGGCACAAGGGCATGGTCGTGCACGACTGCTGCGCCTGCATCGCCCTGACCCGCCCGGAGCTGTTCCAGTTCGAACGCGCCAGCGTGCGCGTGGCCACCGATGGCGTGGCCCGCGGCATGACCATTCCCAAGCCGGAAGGCCTGGCCTTCGGCCCCAGCGTGTGGGATGGCCACGTGCTGCAGTCGATCGCCATCGGCGTGGATGCCCCGGCCGTGCTGGCCGACATCGAGCAGACCCTGGCGGTCTGATCGCCTAGCGCTTGGCCCTGCCCGGGGTCGTCTCGGGCAGGGTCCACAGCACCGGCAGCACCAGCACCGCCACCAGCGCGATCATCGCGCCCGGTGCCGCTGCCCAGCCGCTGCGTTCCACCCACCATTGCGCCAGCCACGGTGTCGCCCCGCCGAACACCGCCGTGGCCATGGTCACGCCCAGTGCCAGCCCGCTCACCCGGCCTTCGCCCGGGAACTGCTCGGCCGTGGCAGGTGCGGCCACCGCGCTTACACCACCCGCCACGCAGGCCAGCACCACCGCCGCCAGCGCGATGCCCAGCGGCGCCGCCTCGGCCATCCAGCCGAACATCGACAACGGCAGCAGTGCCGCCAGTACGGTCAGGCCCAGCAACAGCGGACGCCGCCCGAAGCGATCAGACAACATGCCGCACAGCGGCGTGATCGCGATGACCGCCACCGCGGCCACCGTGGACAGCCACAGCGCATCGCCTTCGTCGTGCCCCTGTGCGTGCAGGAAGGCCGGCACGTAGGTGATGCCCACGTAGTAGGTGATCGAGCCCAGCGCGGAAATCGCGAACGTGCGCGCCACCGCGCCGGGATGGTTGCGCAGCACGTGGCGCAGCGGCGTGGCCGGAATGCTGCCCTCGCGGCGCTGGCGCTCGAACTCGGGCGACTCATGCATGCCCGACCGTGCGATGAGGATCACCAGCGCCAGCGCGGCACCGACGAAGAACGGGATGCGCCAGCCCCAGCCATCCAGCTGCGCGGGCGTGAGCGTCGCCACCGTCACCGCGGAGATCGCCACCGCCAGCAACGCGCCCACTTCGCTGGCGGCCGAGGCCAGCGAAGTGACCAGGCCGCGTCGCCGCGCCGGTGCGCTTTCCAGCAGGTAGGCCACCACCCCGGTGTATTCACCGCCTACCGAAAAGGCCATCACGCAGCGCAGGACCAGCAGCAGGATGCCGGCCGTGGTGCCCGCCGTCGCTGCGGTCGGCAACAGCGCCGTGGCCAGCATCGCCGCCGCCATCAGCGCCATCGAGGCCAGCAGCATCCAGCGCCGGCCGAGGCGATCACCGAGGTGGCCGAAGCACAGCGCGCCCAGCGGACGCATCAGGTAGGACACCGCGAACCCGGCCAGGGTGACCAGCATGGCCTGCTCGCCGCCACCGAAGAACACCCGCGACAGCACGGTCGCGAAGTACAGGTAGAGGGTGAAGTCGTACCACTCCACCACGGTGGACAGGCCTGCCACCCACATCGAGCGCTGCCGCGCCGCGGTCATTTCAGTCATGGGCGGAGGGTGTCACGCGCCGGGTGATGGCGCGGTGCACCTGCAGGCCGGGCGAGGGGTCGGATCCCGTTCCCGCAGGGAATGGGCTCTGACCCCAGGCAGGCGGTTGCGGGGTCAGAGCCCTTTGCCGTTGGCAAAGGGATCCGACCCCACCCATCAGCCCGGCAACTGCAGCACGGCCTGCAGGCCACCGCCGTCCCGGTTGCGCAGCTGCAGCGAACCCCCCAGCGACTGTGCCAGCTGCACGGCAATGGCCAGGCCCAGGCCGGTACCGCCGGTATCGCGGTTGCGCGAGCTCTCCAGCCGGTGGAAGGGCGCCAGCACCGCCTGCAGCTGGTCCTCGGGAATGCCCGGGCCCCGATCAGACACGCTGATCCATGGCTTGCCGGCAGCATCACGACCGGCATCGATTTCGGCGCTGCCGGCATAGCGCAGCGCGTTGTCCACCAGGTTGCCGACCACCCGGCGCAATGGCTGCGGCCAGGTCTGTACGGTCAGTCCCGCCGGCGCACCGCCGGACACCGGCTTGCCCATGTCTTCGTAATCTCCGACCACGCTGGCCAGGAACGCGGCAAGGTCCATCGCCACCGGTGCACCACTGGCCACATGGCTGCTGCGGGCATAGGCCACGCCTTCGCGCACCAGCTGGCCGAGGTGGTCCAGGTCATCCAGCAGGCGCTGCTGGGTGGCATCTTCGGGCAGGGTTTCCACGCGCAGCTTCATCCGCGTGATCGGTGTCTGCAGGTCGTGCGAAATGGCGGCCAGGATCTGCAGGCGCTCGCTGACATGGCCGCGGATGCGTGCCTGCAGCGCGTTGAGTGCGGCCGCAGCCGCGCCTACTTCGGCAGGGCCATCCTCGGGCAGCACCGCTGCGTCCTTGCCCGGCTGCAGGTGCTCGACCGCGTGCGACAACTGCTGCAGCGGGCGCAGCGCCAGCCGCACCGCCAGCCACGCGCACAGCAGCAGCAACGCCAGCTGCACCAGCAGCACGGCCGGCAGCCAGCGCGCCAGCGGCAGGCCGGACGGGGTCACTTCGATGGTCAGCGGTGAACCATCGTGCAGCCGCAGCTCCACCTCGAAACGTTCGGGCAGGCGCGCGACCTGGCGTGCCAGCAGCGGATAGCGATGCTCCAGGCTGTCATCGATGATGGCGGTGACCTGGCGCGCGCGCCCGGTTTCCAGTGCCGGCCCAGACGCAGCCGGACGCAGCAGGTAGCGATAGGTGCGGCGCTCAAGCCGCGGCACCCAGGCCTGGCGCTGATCCGCTGGCAGGTGTTCCAGCAGGGCCACGCTCACCGCCACGTCCTCGTCCAGGTTGCGCAGCATCATGCTGCGCGTGGCCTGGTAGCGCTCGAAGAACAGCAGGCCGAACGACAGTGCGTGGGCCAGGGTCAGCCCGCCCAGCAGCAACAGCAGCAGGCGCGCGGACAGCGTGCGCGGCCATGGCAGGCGGCGCGCGGCGGCGTTCATTCCTCCGGCCCCAGCAGCTGCACCGGCACGCTGAACACATAGCCTTCGCTGCGCACGGTCTTGATGTAGGTCGGCTCGCGCGCATCATCGCCCAGGCGCTGGCGCACGCGGCTGACCAGCAGGTCGATCGAGCGATCGAACAGTTCCGCATCGCGGCCCTGGGTGAGGCTGAGCAGCTGGTCGCGGCTGAGCACGCGGTTGGCGTGGTCGAGGAACACGCGCAGCAGGCGGAACTCGGCACCGCTGAGCGGATAGGCGGTGTCCTGCGCATCCAGCAGGTGGCGGGCGGTGGTATCCAGGCGCCAGTCGCCGAAGGCCAGCTGGCGGCCGGCCTCGCTCACCTGCAGGTTGGGCGGCAGCATCTGCGTGCGGCGGATCACCGCGTTGATGCGCGCCAGCAGTTCGCGCGAGGAGAACGGCTTGGTCACGTAGTCATCGGCGCCCATTTCCAGGCCGATGATGCGATCAGTCTCGTCGTCGCGCGCGGTCAGCAGCACCACCGGCACGGCGCGGTGCTTGCCGGCCCGCAGGTTGCGGCACAGGCTCAGGCCATCCTCGCCGGGCATCATCACGTCCAGTACCACCAGGTCCACGGCGTGGGTGTCCATCAGCGCGCGCATCGCGCGGCCGCCATCGGCCTGGCTGACGCGCAGGCCGTTGCGCTGCAGGTAGTCGGCCAGCATCTGGCGGATGTCGCTGTCATCATCGACGACAAGGATGTGCGGTACGTGGTTCATTGCGTTCTCGATGATGGCGGCGGAGGACAAGGCCGCGCGGCGCGGCCATGGTAGCGCGGCTCACGGGCTGGCCAGCAGGCGCTGGATCTCGCTTTCGGTACGTGCATAGTCGCCTTCGCCGTAATGGCGGTAGACCACCCTGCCCTGCCGGTCGACCAGGTACAGCGCCGGCCAGAACCGGTTACCCCAGGCATTCCAGATGCGGTACTGGTTGTCCTGCACCACCGGCCAGGTGACATCGAGGCGGCGGATCGCGTGGCGCACGTTTCCCTGCAGTCCCTCATAGGCGAATTCGGGGGTGTGCACGCCGATCACGCGCAGGCCCTTCGGTGCGTAACGGGCATGCCACTGGTGCACGTACGGCGCGACATTGAGGCAGTTGCTGCAGCCATAGGTCCAGAACTCGACCAGCACCACCTGCCCGCGCAGCTGGTCCAGGGCCAGCGGCGGGCTGTTGTGCCACGGCCCGCCGCCGTTGAAGCCCATAGCGGGTGCGGCCTCGGCGGTCTGTGCGCCGGCTTCGGGGCTGGGCCAGGCCAGCAGCAGCGCAGCACCGCCAAGCAGGGCCAGCAGCAGCGGCACGGTATAGGCGCGAAGCGTGGCCATCGCTCAGCCTCCCTGTTCGGCCAGCGGCAGCTCGGCCGGCTTCACCCCGGCCGCTTCCAGGATGCTGTCGGCCACCTGCGCCGGGTGCGAAAGCAGCGACACATGGCTGCTGCCGATGGACTGCAGCTGCGCGCCGATGCGATGCGCGGTGGCAACCTGCAGCTGCGGCGACAGCATGCGGTCATCGCGGCTGACCACATACCAGCTCGGCTTGCTGCGCCACGCCGCCGTGGTCACGGCCTCACCCAGCGCGCTGGCCTTCAACGGCACCTGCGTGCTGTACAGCAGGGCTGCGGTCTTCTTCATCACGTCGGGCGCGAAATCCTGCGCGATGGCATCGGCCGGCAGGGTCAGGTAACCGTCCTTCTCCTGCAGGCGGGTCAGTCCGGGGCCGACCGGGAAACCTTCGCCCTGCTGCGCCGAGGACTGGCCAGCATCCGGTGCGAACGCGGCCACGTAGACCAGCGCCTGCACCTTGGGATCGTTGCCCGCTTCGGTGATGACCGTACCGCCCCAGCTGTGGCCGACCAGCACCACCTTGCCCGGTGCAGCTGCAATGGCGCGGCGGGTGGCGGCCACGTCGTCCGCCAGCGAGGTGAGCGGGTTCTGCACGGCCACCGCCGGCAGCTTCCAGTCGTGCAGGGTGGTGATGACCTTGTTCCAGCTGGAGCCATCGGCAAAGGCGCCGTGCACCAGGATGACCGTGGGCGGCGCACCGGCATCGGCCTGCGCAGCGAAGGCGGGGGTGGCGGCGCCGGCCAGGGCCAGGGCGGCGGCAAGCAGGGTGGTACGGATCATGGGTGGCACTCCGGTGTTGGGAGTGGCCATTTCCGCCGGTGGGTGTATCGCGGCTGTTTCGCCGTGGCGCCGAGTTGTACCGGACTGTAGGACGACGGCGGGTTCCTACAGTGGGATACATTCGGCCGCCGGGCATGGCCGGGCGCCATCGGGTGGATATCGTTCCCCGCACGCGGGCGCAAGAGGATCCTGGCGCGTGGCCCTCCCCGGTAGCGGGGGGGCCCGGCCCCCGCGCCCCCCCCCCCCCCCGCCCGCCCGGGGGGGGGGCCCCCCCGCGGGGCGGGGGGGCCCCGCCGGGGCCAACGCCCCGCCGCAGCGTCTTTGTATCCGACTGTACGAAACCCCTGCCGCGGCGACAGTCGCTGACAAAACCCCGGGCAACGGCACACGTTGCCGATACCTGCGCCGCCTGAAATGGCCTCCATCGACCACTGGCCCGCAGGACACCTCCATGATCAGCACCGCCTCCTCCCTCTACACCCCGCGCCTGGATGCCGTCGGCCGCTGGCTCTCGCCGCTGGCCCTGCGCACGCTGCTGGCCTGGGAGTTCTTTGAATCCGGCCGCGAGAAGCTGGGCGGGCAGAACTGGTTCGCCGATCTGGAAGGGCGCTTCCCGTTTCCTTTCTCGACCCTGCCCGCTTCGCTCAACTGGCAGCTGGCCACGTGGCTGGAACTGGTGGGCGCGGTGATGCTGCTGCTGGGCCTGGCCACGCGCTCGGTGGCCTACATCTTCTGGGTGCTGACGGTGGTTGCCATCGCCGCCGTGCACTGGCCCGACCAGTGGAACGGCCTGGGCGAACTCTGGCAGGGCTATGCGATCACCGACCAGGGCTACGGCAACTTCAAGCTGCCGCTGCTGTTCCTGGCCATGCTGCTGCCGCTGATCCTCAACGGTGGCGGCGCACTCAGCCTGGACCGCCTGCTGGCCGGCCCGCAACGCGCCATCGCCGGCGATGACGGCCTCGGCTGGGGCGTCAGCCTGATCGCGCTGCTGCTGCCCATTGCCGCGCTGCTGCCCGGCATCGGCTTCGGTGGTGCCCTGCTCGGCGCTGCCCTGCTGCTGGCCTACGTGCTGCGCCGTCGCCGCAGCGCCTGATCCGCTCCATCCCTGTCCACGCCTCTTTTCCGTCGCCTTGCAGCGGCGTCCATCCCGCACGCCTTGCGTGCAATCCCAAGGAGTCATCCCATGTCCGTCTCGACCAAGAACACCGCCACCTCCCGCCTGCCGCGCATCGGTGCCATCGGCATCGCCCTGGCCGGGGGCCTGCTGCTGGCCGGCCAGGCCGCCGCGATCCAGCCGTTGGCGATCAGTGCCGTGGCCATGAGCGCCGCCGCTGAAGGCAAGTGTGGTGAAGGCAAGTGCGGCGCCAACAAGGCCGCCAGCAGCAAGCCCGCCGGCAGGGCCAAGGTGGCCGAAGGCCAGTGCGGCGAAGGCAAGTGCGGCGACGCCTCGTTTGCCCGCACCGACCGTGACCACGACGGCCGGGTCTCGCGTGCCGAGTTCAACGCCGTGGCCGCCAAGCGTGCCGCCGAGTTCGACCGCATCGACACCGACCACGACGGCTACATCAGCGAACAGGAAGCGCACGACTACCTGCGCAGCGTCTACACCGCCAACGGCAAGCCGATGCCGAAGGGCTTGTTCTCCCGCGTCAACGACTGATGGCCCACCCTCCGGCGCCGCCCCCCGTGGCGGCGCCATTGCCCTGGAGTACCGCGCATGTCCCTGCCCCTGCCCTCCGCCAGCGCTGGTCTCGGCCTGCGCCGCGGCCTGATCGACGAACTGCTGGCGATGCCGGCCGATGCCATCGACTTCCTCGAAGTCTCGCCCGACAACTGGATCGGCGTCGGCGGTGCCCACGGTGCCGCGCTGCGCCAGCTGAGCGAGCGCCATCGCCTGACCTGCCACGGCCTGTCGCTGTCGCTGGGCGGCCCGGACCCGCTGGACCGCGCCCTGCTGGCACAGACCCGCGCCTTCCTCGACCTGCACCAGGTGCAGCTGTACAGCGAGCACCTGAGCTACTGCGCTGCCGGTGGCCACGTCTACGACCTGCTGCCGCTGCCGTTCACCAGTGAAGCCGTGCACCACGTCGCCGGGCGCATCGCCCAGGTGCAGGACATGCTGGGCCGGCGCATCGCGGTGGAGAACATTTCCTACTACGCCGTGCCCGGCGCGGACATGAGCGAGATCGACTTCATCAACGCCGTGCTGGCCGAAGCGGACTGCGACCTGCTGCTGGACGTCAACAATGTCTTCGTCAACGCCTGCAACAACCACTACGACGCCTTCGATTTCCTCGCCCGCGTCCCGGCCCATCGCGTTGCATCGCTGCACGTCGCCGGCCATTTCGACGAGGACGATGGCTTCAAGATCGACACCCACGGCGCGCCGGTGAACGGTATGGTCTGGGCGCTGCTGCGTGAAGCGTATGCGCGCGTCGGCGTGCGCCCCACCCTGCTGGAGCGTGATTTCAATTTTCCGCCGCTGGCCGAGCTGCTGGCCGAGGTCGCGCAGATCCGCCAGGCCCAGGCCGACGTGCGACTGCCCGAGGTGGCCCATGGCTGAGTCGCTCGCCGCCCTGCAGCAGCGCTGGGCCGACCATGTGCGTGATCCATCCCGGCCCGCACCCGAGGGCGTCGATGCGCGCCGGCTGGCGGTGTATCGCCGCCTCTGCATCGACAGCCTGGACAGCCTGCTGGCCGGCTCCCTGCCAAGTCTGCAGCAGCAGCTGGGCGCAGCGCGCTGGCGCGGTGTGGTCGAGCACTACTACGCGCGCCATGCCTGCCATACCCCGTTGTTCCCGCAGATCGCCAGCGAGTTCGCCGCGTGGTTGGCGCTGCAGGACAGCCTGGCGCTGCCAGCGTGGGCAGCCGAGCTGGCGCACTACGAAAGCACGCAGCAGGCGCTGCACATCGAAGCGCGCGATGCCGGGCAGACATTGCACCACGTGCCGGTGGGCAGTGACCTGCTGGCGGTGTCGCCGCTGGTGCGTGTGCTGGGCTACCAGTGGCCGGTGCACGAAGACGTGGTGCTGGACGATGCACCGGCCACGACAGCCACGCTCCTGCTGCTGCGCCGCCAGGCCGATTACCGCCTGCAGGTCGAGACGCTGGCACCGCTCGCGTATGCCCTTCTGTCGGTCTTCGGCCATGACGGTGTACGCGTCGATGACGCCCTGCAGGCGTTGGCCGATGCGCATGGCGTGCTCATGGAGGAGCTGCGCGTGGCCTGCGCGCCGCTGCTGGCCGAGCTGTGTGCCGCCGGCGTGCTGGTTGCGTTGGCCGGTTTCCAGAGTTGCCGGCCAGCGGCTGGCACTACCCACTTCCCTTCCGAGGTTTGATCATGGCTGTTTCCAATACTCCCCTCCTGTCCGGCTGGCGCCTGTTCGTGGCCATTGCCGTGGTGCTGATCGCCTGCGCGCTGGCTGCATTCGCCCTGCAGGCCGACGTGGCCGAAGGCAGCCGCGCGGCGATCCGGGTGACTGCGCGCACCTCGTTCCTGCTGTTCCTGGCGGCCTTCACCGCTTCATCGTTCGCCAGCCTGCTGCCCGGGCCGACCACCCGCTTCCTGCTGCGCGAACGCCGGACCATCGGCCTGTCGTTTGCGTTCTCGCACCTGCTGCATGCCATCGCCATCACCGCGTTCGGCATCCTCAACCCGGCGTTCTGGCCGGCACGCTCGGCCCTGGCCAACCTGCCCGGCACGGTTGGCTACGTGGCCATTCTGGCGCTGGCAATCACGTCGCACCGCGCCATTGCACGGCGCATGGGGCCCACCGCATGGCGGCGCCTGCACGTCACCGGCATGTGGATCATCGCCGCGGTGTTCACCTACTCGTACTTCAAGCGCGTGCCCGGCAACTTCTGGTACGCGGTGCCTTCGGCGCTGCTGTTCACGGCCTTCGTAGTACGCGCCATCGCCAAGCGCGCGCAGTCGCTGAAGCGTCACCTGCATGCGCGGCCGCTGCGGGCGGCGTGATGACCCAGGGGCTCGGGGTCGGATCCCATTCCCGCAGGGAATGGGCTCTGCCCCCCAAAGTGGGCGATTGCGGGGTCAGAGCCCTTTGCCGGTGGCAAAGGGATCCGACCCCATCAGAGTTCAGGGCGCGCGGCGCAGGGTGAACAGGGTGATTTCCGAAGGCACGCCGATGCGCGCCGGGAAGCCCGCCCACAGGCCGGCACCGTTGCTGACGTAGAGCGTCATGCCATCCACCTCGTAGCGGCCAGACACAAAACCGCCGTTGGCCCGCTTCACCAGCTGGTCCATGCCGATGATCTGTCCGCCGTGGGTATGGCCAGACAACTGCAGCTTCACCCCGCGTGCGGCCGCATCAACGGCATTGCGCGGGCGATGGTCGAGCAGGATCACCGGCGCGGCCGGATCGGCACCGGCCAGGGCCGCCTGCAGGTCGGGCAGCGGCAGGCCATAGCGCGCGGCCACCGGATCGGTGACACCGGCAATGGTCAGCGCGGCATCGCCACGGCGCACCTGGGTGTGGCTGTTTTCCAGCACCTGCATGCGCAGCGCGCGGAAGGCCTGCATCCAGTCGCTGTACTGGGCGTAGTACTCGTGGTTGCCGGTGATGGCGATCACCCCGTCCGGCGCCTGCAGGTCTCCCAGCGGGCGGAAGTCATCGCGGCGCGCGTCCACCGTGCCATCGATCAGGTCACCGGTGATGACGATCAGGTCCGGCTTCAGCGCATTGCTCTCGGCCACCACCTGGCGCACCCAGTCGCCGGTGAGCAGGCGGCTGGCGTGGATGTCGGTGAGCTGCAGCATGCGGTAGCCATCGAACGCGGCCGGCAGGTCCTTGATCGCCACTTCGACCTGGCGCGGCTGGGGCACGGCCATGCCCTGGCTGACACCGTAGCCACTGAGCAGCAGGGCAACGGCGGCCGCCGACGGGCGCAACAGCGGCGCCCGCAGCGCCGACACCGCGCGCGGCAGGCGCAGCACGCGCGCCGCCAGCAGGCCGGCATCGAACAGCAGCATGGCCAGCGCCAGCAACAGCACGGCGGTGGAGCCGGTGGCCAGCACGGCGATGGCCATCTTCGGGATTTCCGGCGAGGCCATCGTGCCCCAGAACGTGGCGACGATGCGCAGCTGCACGGCCAGCCCCACCAGCAGCAGTGACACCACCGCCTTGGCCCACACCGGCAGGCGCAGCGGCCAGAACAGGCGCCAGGCCACGTAGAGGCCCATCAACAAACCAATCGTACTCAGCACTGCGACATTCCGGAACGTGGGGCCCGCCATGGTGACGGGCAAAGGTTGCAAAGGGTAGCGCCGAGCGTGGGCTCGGCTGCATCCCGTGTAGAGCCGAGCCCATGCTCGGCTGCTATGGAAGCAGTCGAGCAAGCTCGACTCTACGTCAGGTGCCGACCAGCCGCTGCACGCGCAGGCGGGCGATGCGGCGCTTCTCCATCGCCAGCACGGTGATGCGCACGTCCGCCACGTCCACGGCATCGCCCTCATCGGGCAGGCGCCCCAGCTGGTCCAGCACCAGCCCGGAAATGGTCATGTAGTCGCTGCTGCGCGGCAGCGATACGCCCGCCAGACGCTGCAGGTCATCGAGGGTCAACGCACCATCGGCTTCCCAGTGGTCCTCCCCCTGCGCCACCACGCCATAGCGGTCGTCCTGGGTGTCGGCCAGATCGCCGGCGATGGCCGCCAGCAGGTCGTTGGCCGTCACCAGGCCTTCCACGCTGCCGTACTCGTCCACCGCCACCGCCAGCGGCACCGGGTGCAGGCGGATCAGTTCCAGGGCCTGCAGCGCGCTGGCGCTGGACAGCACGTACTGCGGCTGGCGCAGGTTGGCTTCCAGCTGCAGCGGCTGGCCCTGCAGCAGGTCGGCCAGCAGGTCGCGGCTCTGCACCACGCCACGCAGGCTGTCCAGGTCACCCTCGCCCACCAGCAGGCGCGTATGCGGCGAGGCCACCAGGCGTGCCACCACGTCGTCCTGGCCACGCGCCAGATCGATCCACTGCACGTCGGCACGCACCGTCATCACACTCGACACCGGCCGGTCGGCCAGGCCCAGCACGCTGCGGATCATCTCGTGCTCGGCCGGCTGCAGGCGCTCCTCCGCATCGCCGTGGTCCTCTTCGCCCGCGTCATCGTGGCCATTGGCCGGGCGTGCACCCAGCATGCGCAGCACTGCATCGGCCGTGCGCTGGCGGAACGGCTGGCGGCGTTCGTTGCGCTCGCGGTTGAAGCGCACCCACTGGTTGAACGCTTCCACCAGGATCGAGAACGCGATGGCCGCGTACAGGTAGCCCTTCGGGATCTTGTAGCCCAGGCCCTCGGCCACCAGGCTGAAGCCGATCATCAGCAGGAAGCCCAGGCACAGCACCACCACGGTGGGATGCTTGTTGACGAAGCGGGTCAGCGGCTTGCTCGCCAGCAGCATCAGCACCATGGCGATGGTCACCGCGGCGTACATCACGCCCAGGTTGTCGACCATGCCCACGGCGGTGATCACCGAGTCCAGCGAGAACACCGCGTCGAGCACCACGATCTGCGCCACCACCATCGCGAAGCTGGCATAGACCTTCTTGCCGTCTTCATGGTGCTGGCGGCCTTCCAGCCGTTCGTGCAGTTCCATGGTGCCCTTGAACAGCAGGAACAGGCCGCCGCCCAGCAGGATCAGGTCACGCCCGGAGAAGCTGTGATCGAACAGCGTCAGCAGCGGCTCGGTCAGTTTCATGATCCAGGCCAGGGCGGCCAGCAGCACCAGGCGCATCAGCAGGGCCAGGCTCAGGCCGATCACCCGCGCGCGGTCACGCTGGTGCGGCGGCAGCTTGTCGGCCAGGATCGCGATGAACACCAGGTTGTCGATGCCAAGCACGATCTCAAGCACGATCAGGGTCGCAAGGCCCATCCAGATCGAGGGGTCAGCCAACCATTCCATTTCGGGTCCGTTTCTTCATGAGGTAAGGGAAAGAGGGGGTATTCAGTCGTCGTCCTGCGCCTGCAGCGGGTCGTGCCCGAGCAGGTCGCCCGGCGTGCACTGCAGCTCGCGGCAGATCGCATCCAGGGTGGAAAAGCGGATGGCGCGTGCCTTGCCGGTCTTGAGGATGGACAGGTTGGCCAGGGTGATGTCGATGCGCCCGGCCAGCTCGGACAGGGTCATGCCCCGCGCCTGCAGCATGCGGTCGAGCGTGATGACGATCGCCATCAGTCCATGCCCATCAGATCAGACCGTCCAGGTCATCACGCATGGCCGCACCGACGGCGAACACGCGCGCCAGCACGAACAGCATGAGCACCGCGATCAGGCCGGTGATGGACATGCCACCGCCCACCTCCATCCACGCGAAGTCCGGACCCATCCAGGAGGCGTACACGCCGATGATGATCGACAGCACTTCCATCGCCAGCATCAGCCACGCCATGCGCTGCAGGCGCTGCGCGTTGGCATGGGTGAACGGGCGCGCGCCGGCGGCCGAGCGCAGCAGGCGCGCCAGGTGCCGCAGGAACACCAGGCACAGCACCAGCAGGGCGACGATGGTGCCCAGGCCGATGCAGAAGTGCAGGAACAGGTCGCTGCCGTGCACGGCGGCGGCGTGCGCGTCGTGCACGCTGGCCAGCAGCCAGCGCTGGTCGTAGGCAACCAGGGGAATGGCCAGCAGCGCGGCCAGGATGCCCAGCCAGCACATCGCCCGCACGGCCTGCACGGCGGTCTGGGCCAGGGTGAACAAGCCGCGCGCAGGTTCGGCGCGGGCGGGACGAGCGGTCAAGCAGCCTCCGGCATGGGGCGGCCTCGCCGCCCGGGATGGATTTATCGATAAACGATATACCACATCCAGAGCGGATGGATGAATCGCCCCCACCGGGCGGGAGCGGCTTGACACGCGCCCGGCCGCGCAGGATCATCAATTAACGAATTAGTTAATTAACGACCCATGGACCGCATCTTCGAAGCCCTCGCCTCCGGCGCCCGCCGGCAGATCCTGGCCTACCTCAGCGCCGGTGAACTGAGCGCGGGCGAGCTGGCCGAGCGCTTCGACTTCAGCAAGCCGGCGCTGTCCAGCCACCTGCGCATCCTGGAAGAGGCCGGCCTGATCGAACGCGAGAAGCGCGGCCAGTTCGTGTATTTCCGCCAGGTGCCCGAGCGCCTGGCCAACACGCTGTTTTCCTGGGCCGCCGAAGTATGTCCGGTGGGTGGCCCGCTCAAGCGCGAAGCCCGCGCCCGCCGCAAGTCCCCTGCCCGCTGACAAGGAGCACGACGATGCCTGGTTCGACCCGCAACAGCCGTTCGTTTCCAGGTGTCCAGCTGCCCGCGCAGGATGGCGCCGGTCCCATCGAAGTCACCCTCATCGCTCAGCTCGGCATCGGTGCCGGCGATGCGCTGGTGAACGATGCGGGCGAGCGCCAGCGCCACCATCCGGCCTTCATCGATGCGCTGGATGAACCCTCCGCGCGCCTGGGCGGCATGCACGTGCAGCACGGCGATGCCTCCTCGTTGTACAGTTTCGTGGTGGAAGGCGGCGGCCACCCGTTCCGTCGCCATGCCGGGCCGCGCATGTTCACCGCCATCGCCGGCAGTGCCGGCGCCGAACTGCGTTTCGCCACCGCCACCGATGCGCAGCTTGCGGGGGATCCGTCCGCGTTCCTGCGCAGCCTGCGCCGTATCCGCATTCCGCCGGACTGCCTGTTCACCGTGCGCTTCGGCGGCGGCACCTGGCACCAGTTCGCATCGAACCATCCCGCCCACCCTGCCCTGTTCGCGTTGTCGTGCCACAGCAATGAACTGGCCGGGGCGATGAGCGAGGCCACCCGCGCACGGGTGAAGGCCAACAGTGCCGACATCCCCAGCCTGACCGAGGTGCTGGCGCAGCAGCACTGGCCGAGCGCGGCCACGCTGGCCACTGCGCCGCTGCTGCAGCTGTCATTGCAGGCCGCGCCGCCCAGCCTGAGCGCGCGCCTGTGCGCGCAGACCCGCTCGATGCTCGGCCCGCTGCGGCGGATCAAGCTGCGGCCCCTGCGCGGGTTCGTCGAACGCAGCACACCGCGCTACCCGGTACACAGCGGGCGGCCCGACGCGCAGGGCCTGCTGGCCGGTGCGCTGCCACGCAGCCACTACCACGACCTGACCGTGCTGACCCTGCGCAGCGGGCACTGCACGCAGCGCTCGGCGTCTGCCCTGCTGGCGGATGTGCTGGAAGGCTTCCTGCGCAATCCGCCGGGCGGCGTGGGCCGCTTGATGGCCCTGCGCAACCGCCTGGTGGCACCGTTGCGCCTGCGCACCTCGCCACTGGGCTGCCCGGTATCGTCGCTGTTGTCGGCGGATCGCAGCCGCCTGTTCGCCGGGCGCTTTCCGGTGCTGGACGCACGCGTGGATGCCGACGACCGCAGTGCCGAAGTACTGCTGGGCGCCGATGACCGCCACCTGCGCTTCCGCAGCAGCGTGCGCGTGCAGTTCGACGACGACGGCCGCGTGCAGATCAGCCTGGGGTCGCGCGTACAGACCCACAACCGGTTCGGCGGCCTGTACATGGCGCTGATCGATGCCGTGCATCGCCACTACATCGCCCCGGCGCTGCTGCGGCGTGCGGTGGAACATGCGCTGGCGCCGGAGCTGGCCGACTGGGTGGATGAGGGCGTGGCTGCAGCGGGTTGAGCCGCCGGGCATGGCCCGGCGCGACCGCGGATGATCAGACGATCAGCTCGCCCTGGTCCTCGCCATCCCAGTAATGGATGCGCTGCGCGTGCACATGGATCAGCACCAGCCCCGGCGTATCCACGCCCTGCTCGAACCAGCGTTCCAGGTCCTTGACCCAGTGCTGGGCCAACACGCCGCGTTCGCGGATGATCGTCGCCCTGCCTTTGACATGGACGAACAGCGGTGGCTTGCCCAGCAGCGACTTGCTGCCGGTGAAGCCCAGCGCGACCCGCGGATCGGCTTCGATCTGCTGCACCATGTCGGTGCTCTGCAGGGCGAAGAACCAACTGTCACCGTCGTAGTCGACGTCGCCGTTGTTGCTCATCGGACGGCCGTCGATCTCGCCGCCCGCATGGGTCTGCAGCATCGCGAAATCGATGCCGGCCATCTTTTTCGCCAGTTCGGGCAGGGTGAGCGTGGTCATGCGCAGGGTCCGGGCGGAAAGGGAAGCCCAGCCTCCCCCGCGCGCGGTGACCGGCGCGTGCAGTGGCGCTGGCGCCGCCTTCACGCGCATTCGCCGGGCATGGCCCGGCGCTACCGGATCAGGGACACCTGGCCGGAATCAGATCCAGCCCTGGTCGACCAGCTCACGCTTCAGGTACGCGTAGAACACCGGGGCCGCCACCAGCCCGGCCAGGCCGAACGCCGCTTCCATCACCAGCATGGCCAGCAGCAGCTCCCACGCGCGCGCCTGGATCTCGCCGCCGACGATGCGCGCGTTGAGGAAGTACTCGAGCTTGTGGATCACGATCAGGTACAGCAGCGCTGCCACAGCCACGTAGAACGACACCGACAGCGCGACGATGGTGATGATGGTGTTGGAGATGATGTTGCCCACCACCGGCAGCAGGCCTGCCAGGAAGGTGATCAGCACCAGCGTCTTCGACAGCGGCAGGTGCACGCCGAACAGCGGCAGCACGCCCAGCAGGAACACCGCGGTGAACACCGTATTGAGCAGCGAGATCTTCACCTGGGCGAACACCACCTGGCGGAAGGCCACGGCCAGGCGCGTCGTGCGGCCGACCAGCTCCTGCGCCAGCGGGCCCATCTTCGGCAGTGGCAGTTCGTCGTAGAGGGCGATCATCGCGCCGAGCACCATGCCGATGAGGATGCGCACGCCCACCTGCACCACCGAGGTGCCGGCCACGCCCAGTTGCCGCTGGTGCTCGGCCGCCCATTCGTTCAGCGCCTCGCGCAGCCGCGTCAGGTCTTCGGGAATGTAAGGCTGCAGCAGCGCAGGCACCTGGTGCCGCGAGGTGTTGAGGATGTCCATCAACCGCGCCAGCAGCACGTCGGGGCCACCGGTCTCGTTGCGGAAGAACGACGCCACGCCGATACCGGCCAGCACCAGCGCGCCGATGATGACCGCCGACAGCACGATGACCGCCACCGCGCGTGCGCGGCCCGGCGGCAGCTTGCCTTCCACGCTGTTGGCCAGCACGTGGGTCAGCTGGAACACCAGCAGGCCCGACAGCAGCGTGACCACCAGGCCCAGCTTCAGGGCCAGCCACATGCCCAGCAGCATCAGCAGCCAGGCGGCAATGCGCGCGGCAGGCGGCTTGGGCAGGAGGAGGGTCACGTCGGTCATGGCAGGGCATCCACTGGGGTGGCCCATGGTAGTGGATTGCCATGGCGGTTCCGGGGCAGTGCCGGCGTTCCGTTCAGCCCTCTGGCGGCCGCGCCCACGCCAGCGCACACTGGCGCCCCACCCGCCGCATGGATGCCCGATGCCCCGCCTCTTGTCCGCCGCCCTGGCACTGATGCTGTTGCCGCTGCCGACACTGGCCATGAGCAGCGACGACACCACGCCGCTGCCGCCGCAGGTCAAGGCCGATGCCGAAGCCATCGCCGCCTCGCTGCTGAAGGTGCAGCGCACCAATGTCGAGCTGTCCTGCCCCAAGGCCGTCGAGAACGCGCGCTACGGGCTGGAAACCATGCTCGAAGTGGGCGCGAAGAACGTGGCCGGCGGCTACCTGGATGCCGCGAAGTTCGAGGCCATGGCCACGCCGATGCGCGGCCTGCTGCCGCAGATCACCGATGCCGACTGCGAAGGCGCGACTGACGCCAAGCGCGATTTCTACCAGTGCATGTCCAGCGACTACAACCACGTGCTGGCCTGCGCCAAGGCGCATCTGCAATGACGCCACGCGCGGGGTGGCGTCCGCCGCTCACCCCGCTGCGGGCGCGGCCGTCGAGCCACGCAGCATCAGGCTGAAGTCCAGCGTCTGCTGCAGCGGCACATCGACGCGCTCGATGATCGCCAGCAGCAGGCTGACCGCACGCGCACCGATCTCCCGCATCGGCTGGCGGACGGTGGTCAGCGGCGGCGTCAGGAAGCTGGACGAGGCCAGATCATCGAAGCCGACGATGGACAGCTGGTCGGGCACGCGCACGCCCAGGTCGCGGCAGGCCGCCAGCGCGCCCAGCGCCATCTGGTCGCTGAAGCAGAACACCGCGGTCGGCGGCTGCGCGCCTGCCAGCAGCGCCTTCGCAGCGGCATGGCCGGATTCCAGCGAAAAATCACCGGGTACCACGCTCAGGCTGCGCAGCCGGCCGCGTGCCTTGCCGGCACTGCGCACGCCTTCCAGCCGCTGCTGGTGCAGCGGATTGTCGGGCGGCCCGCCAACCACGGCGATGCGTTCGTGCCCCAGTGCATACAGATGTTCCATCACCGCGCGGGCAGCGGCGGCGTTGTCGATGTGCACGCTGGGAATGCCCAGCGCGGGATCGAATTCGCAGCCATTGACCACCGGCGCGGTGGCGCCCAGCGCCTGCACGATCTCGCGCGCGGTCGGCGGCAGGCGATGGCCGAGCACGATCAGGCCATCGGCCTCGTTGCGCCGGAGCATCTGCGCGTAGCGCTCCTCGCGATCAGGCTGATGCTGGGTATCGCCCAGCAGCACGGCGTAGCCCGCGGCCTGCGCCGCATCTTCGGCGCCCTGCAGGATCTGCGCGAAGAAGGGATTGGCGATGTCCGGTACAGTGACCAGGATCTTGCCGCTGCGCTGGGTCTTGAGCGTTCGGGCCACCGTGTTGGGCACGTAGCCCAGCGCGGCGGCGGCCTGTTCGATGCGCGCACGCGTGGCGGGCAGTACTTTTTCCGGCCGCGACAAGGCCCGCGACACCGTGCCGGCGGAGACGCCCACGTGCTTTGCGATGTCGTAGATGGTTGCCATGGTTTCAGCTCTGGTTGCCGCTGTGCACTGCACAACGGTTCTGCGGGAGGCCCATGCTAGGGTAATGCAATCGATTGCATCTAGGGCGAATCACCTTGAAGACGCTCAAGGGTCCGGCGCTGTTCCTGGCGCAGTTCATCGGCGACAAAGCTCCTTTTGATCGGCTCGACACGCTGGCCGGATGGGCCGCGGGCCTGGGCTATTCTGGCGTACAAGTGCCCACCACTGCGCCCCATCTGTTCGATCTGGCGGAGGCGGCACGCAGCCAGTCCTACTGTGACGACGTTGCCGGGATGCTGGCCGGGCACGGCGTGCAGATCACCGAACTGTCGACGCACCTGCAGGGACAGCTGGTCGCGGTGCACCCGGCCTATGACAGCCTGTTTGACGGTTTCGCCCCGGCAGACAAGCGCGGCGATCCTGCCGCCCGCCAGGCCTGGGCCGTGGATCAGCTGATGCTGGCGGCAAAGGCCAGCCAGCGCCTGGGCCTGACCGCGCATGCCACCTTCTCCGGCGCGCTGGCGTGGCCGTACATGTATCCCTGGCCGCAGCGTCCACCCGGCCTGGTGGACGAAGCATTCGCCGAACTGGGCCGCCGCTGGCGCCCGATCCTGGATGCGTTCGACGCGTGCGGCGTGGACCTGTGCTTCGAGATCCACCCCGGTGAAGACCTGCACGATGGCGCGACCTTCGAGCGCTTCCTCGACGTGGTCGACCAGCATCCCCGTGCCAAGATCCTGTACGACCCCAGCCATCTGCTGCTGCAGCAGATGGACTACCTCGGCTTCATCGACCGCTACCATCCGCGCATCGGCATCTTCCACGTCAAGGATGCCGAATACCACGCCAGTGCCCGCAGCGGCGTGTACGGCGGCTACCAGGACTGGATCGACCGCCCGGGCCGCTTCCGCTCGCTCGGCGACGGCCAGGTCGACTTCAAGGCGATCTTCTCGAAGTTCGCCCAGTACGACTTCCCCGGCTGGGCGGTACTGGAATGGGAGTGCTGCCTGAAGCACCCCGAGGACGGCGCACGGGAGGGCGCCGCCTTCATCCGCGACCACATCATCCGCGTGACCGAGCGCGCCTTCGACGACTTTGCCGACAGCGGAACGGATGCCGCATCACTGCACCGCATGCTGGGAATCTGAGCTGACAACGCCCCGGGAGGGCAAGCCATGACGCACGCCATGTCGCGCTTGGGCGCGATGATGTTTCTGCAGTTCTTCATCTGGGGCGCGTGGTTCGTGACCCTTGGCACCTACCTGGTGCAGGGCCCGTTGCAGGCCAGCGCAAGCCAGGTGGCCACGGCCTTCCTCAGCCAGTCCATCGGTGCGATCGTCGCCCCCTTCCTGGTCGGCCTGATCGCCGATCGCTACTTCGCGGCGCAGCGCATCCTGGCCGTGCTGCACTTGGCCGGCGCGGTCCTCATGTGGCTGGCTTCCACGGCCAGCAGCTTCAGCGTGTTCTCCGCCTGCGTGATGGGCTACATGCTGCTGTTCATGCCGACCCTGGCACTGGCCAACAGCGTGGCGATGCGCCACATGCAGTCGCCCGAGAAGCAGTTCCCGCTGGTGCGCGTGGCCGGCAGCATCGGCTGGATCATCGCCGGCGTGCTGATCGGCTGGCTGGGCTGGGAACAGGCACACCGGCTGGAACTGACCTTCCGGATGGCCGCGGTGGCCTCCCTGTTGCTGGGCCTGTACGCGTTCACCCTGCCGCACACGCCGCCGCTGGCCAAGCAGCGCGACGCCGGCCTCGGGCAGATCCTCGGCCTGGATTCGCTGCGCCTGCTGAAGTCGCGCGCCTACCTGGTGTTCTTCCTCGCCTCCATCGCCATCTGCATCCCGCTGTCGTTCTACTACAACTTCACCAACCCCTATCTCAACGACCTGGGCGTGCGCGGTGCCGCCGGCCTGCAGTCGCTGGGGCAGGTCTCCGAAGTGCTGCTGATGCTGGCCATGCCGTTCCTGTTCGTGCGGCTGGGGGTGAAGACCATGCTGGCGGTGGGCATGGCCGCGTGGGTGGTGCGCTATGCCATGTTCGCCTTCGGCGATGCCGGCGGCGGCTTCTCGCTTCTGGTCATCGGCATCGTGCTGCACGGCATCTGCTACGACTTCTTCTTCGTCACCGGGCAGATCTACACCGATGCACATGCTGGCCCGGACGCGCGCAGCAGTGCGCAGGGCTTCATCACCCTGGCCACCTACGGCGTCGGCATGCTGATCGGCACGTTCCTGTCCGGCGCGGTGGTGGAGCACTACACCACGGCCGCAGGGCCGGACTGGCAGCAGATCTGGCTGTTCCCCGCCGGCGTCGCGCTGGTCGTGCTGATTGCCTTCCTGCTGCTGTTCCGCGACCGCCCCGCCGTTGCGGCCGCTTCCACCACGCACTGAGGACCGCAATCGATGCCCAAGCTTGGAATCGCCATCGTCGGTACTGGCATGATCGGTGCGGTACATCGCCGCGCCGCCCTGCTGGCCGGTGCCGAGGTGCGCGGCGTGGCCGCGTCCACGCCGCAGCGCGCGCAGGAGGTGGCGCAGGCATGGAATGTTCCGCGCGCCTACCGCGATATCGAAGACGTGGTCGCCGACCCGCAGGTGCAGGTCGTGCATGTGTGCACGCCCAACCACCTGCACCGGCCCATGGCGCAGGCCGCACTGGCCGCCGGCAAGCACGTGATCTGCGAAAAGCCGCTGGCCACCACGCTGGGCGACGCGCAGGACCTGGCCACGCGGGCCGCGTCCAGCGGCCTGGTCGCCACGGTGCCCTTCGTCTACCGCTACCACCCGGTGGTGCGCGAAGCACGTGCGCGCATCGCCGCAGGCGACATCGGCCCGCTGCACCTCATCCACGGCAGCTACCTGCAGGACTGGTTGCTGGACCCGGCCAGCAACAACTGGCGCGTCGATCCGGTGCTGGGCGGCACCTCGCGTGTGTTCGCCGACATCGGTTCGCACTGGTGCGACCTGGTGGAATGGGTCAGCGGCGAGCGCTTCACCGAGGTCAGCGCCGCCTTCGCCACGGTGATCGCCGAGCGCAGCGCCGAAGGCGCGCAGAGTTTCAGCACACCCGCCGCAGGCGGCGCGACGCAGGCGGTTTCCAGTGAGGACGTGGCCACAGCGATGTTCCGCACCGGCGCAGGGACGCTGGCGTCGCTGACAGTCAGTCAGGTCTCGGCAGGGCGCCACAACCGGCTCTGGTTCGAGATCGACGGTGCCAAGGCCAGCGTCGCCTTCAACCAGGAAGACCCCGAGCGGCTGTGGATCGGCCGGCCCGACCAGCGCGAGGAAACCTTCGTGCGCGGGCCGGGCGCCGGCAGTGCTGAACAGCGCCGGCTGTCGGCCCTGCCCCCCGGGCATGCGCAGGGTTACGCGCAATGCTTCGAGGCCTTCGTCGCCGACACCTATCACGCCATCGACGGCGAGCGGCCGCAGGGCCTGCCTACCTTCGAGGACGGCGTGCGTTCGGCGCGGATCGTCGACCGCGTCATCGCATCGGCCAGGTCGCGCGCCTGGACCACCATCGAATGAATCCCTGGAGGATGTACGGATGAAGGCTCCAACACGCAGGATCGCCACCCTTGCACTGCTGCTCGCCGCCCTGCCCGCCTTCGCTGCGGAAACCGGCGGTGCAGAAAAGCCCATCGCGGTGCAGATGTACACGCTGCGCAACGCCGGCACGCTCGACCAGCAGTTGAAGATCGTCCACAACGCGGGTGTGCACGCGGTGGAAACAGTCGGCACGCAGAACGTCAGTGCGGCCGAACTCAAGCAACTGCTCGACAAGTACGGGATCAAGGCGATTTCCTCGCACACCGCGCTGGCCGACCTGCGCAATGACCTCGACAAGGTGGTGGCCTTCAACCGCGCCATCGGCAACACCACGCTGGTGGTGCCCTACCTGGACAGCAAGGACCGGCCGACCGATGCCGCCGGCTGGGCCGCGCTGGGCAAGGAACTGGGCCGCATCTCCGAACGCGTGCGCGCCAAGGGCATGCGCCTGGCCTACCACAACCATGACTTCGAGCTGGTCGATTTCGATGGCCGCACCGCACTGGAGCTGCTGTTCGAAGCCGCCGGCCCCGACCTGCAGACCGAGCTGGACCTGGCCTGGGTGGCCCGCTCCGGGCACGACCCGGTGGTGATGCTGGGCAAGTTCCGCGGCCGCCTGTTCGCGGTGCATGCCAAGGACAACGCGCCCAAGGGCGAGGCCGAGGACGAAGGCGGATTCGCCGCCGTCGGCCAGGGCGTGCTCGACTGGAACGCGATCCTGCCGGCTGCCGCCAGTGCAGGCGTGAAGTGGTACATCGTCGAGCACGACCAGCCGCGCGATCCGGCCAAGGTGATCCAGACCGGCGCCGACTACCTGCGCAAACACCTCACCGTCAGCCTGCCCGCCCGCGCATCGCGCTAGCCCGCAAAGGAGCCTTGCTTGAAAACCGTCCTGACCCTGGCCCTGACCCTCTGCGCGGCGACGCATGCGCTGCCGGCGTGGTGCAAGGAAGATCCTGCTGCCGGCGCCAAGCTGTACGCGACGAACTGCGTGGCCTGCCACGGCGCGGACCGTGCGGGCATGCCAGGCGCGTTCCCTGCGCTCACCGACATCAGCAAGCGTCTGCAGCCTGCGCAGATCAAGGAAAAGATCAGCAAGGGCGGCGGGCTGATGCCGCCCTTCTCCCAGCTGTCCCAGCAGGAGATCGATGACCTCGCCAGTTTCCTGGCGAAGTAGACGCGAGCCTTACAGCTCGCGCACCCAGATGTTGCGGTAGCTGACCTTGGATGCGTGCTCCTGCAGATACAGCGGCGCGCAGCCATGCGGCGAGTACGACGGTGCGCCGATGTACTCGGTCCGGCCGGCCAGTACCGTGTCGTCCTGCACCAGCACACCGTTGTGCAGCACGGTGATGCGCGCCGGCGAGGTGAGCCCGCCGCCGGCCGAGAAACGCGGTGCCTTCCAGATGATGTCGTAGGCCTGCCATTGGCCGGGCGCACGCGAGGCATTCACCAGCGGCATGGCCTGCTTGTAGATCGAACCGGCCTGGCCGTTGGCGTAGGTCGGGTTGCCGTGGCTGTCCAGTACCTGCAGTTCGTAGAGCTCCTGCAGGAAGATGCCACTGTTGCCACGGTTCTGGCCGTCGAAGCCCTTGGTATCGGTGGGCGTGCGCCACTCGACATGCAGCTGCATGTCGCAGAAACGCTGGCGGGTGCGGATGCCCTTGCTGCCCGGCACCACGGTCATCGCCCCGTCGGCCACCGTCCACGGCACGCGCCCGCCCTGCTCGGCCTCCCACGCGGATACGTCCTTGCCATCGAACAGCACGATGGCATCGGACGGTGCCGCGCCGGTCGGCGTGGCGACTTCCGCCACCGGCGCCCATACCTCGGTCTTTGCCGGATCACGCTCCGCACCGGCCTGCGCGAACGCCGGCACTGCCGCCAGCACGCCCGCGGCCATCAAGAAAGGTCTGATCATCCTGTCGTACTCCATCAGCTGGTGGCCCAGGCCGGCGTACCTGGCGCATAGGCCATGTCGCCATCGTAGCGTCCGGGCACGGCGACGTACTTCAGCACTTCGGTCGCGCCCTGTTTCGAGGTGAAGAAGCCGAAGATGGCCAACTGCTTGATCATGGTGAACGGATGCGGCATCGCCTTCGCGGTTTCCCCGGTGCCGGTCTCGCTCACCTCCACCGCACGCTTGCGGGCCTCGGCATCCAGCGTGCGCAGCAGCGTGGTGCGCGCCTCGGGCGCAAGAGCCACGAAGCTTCCGCCGGCGCGCGTGTCGATGTCGGCCAGGCCGGCACGGAACGTCGCCTGCTGCCGGGCGGTGTAGCAGTCGGTCACGAACCGCGCCATGAAGGCGCCGGTGGCCGCGTCCTTCGCGCCGGGGGTACGGGTGCGCGGCAGGACGGTCTCGGCGATTTCATCAAGCGTGGCGATCTCGGCCTCGGAAAAGCCAGCGCTCGCCGCCGGTGCCGGCAGCTTGGCGCCGGCCAGCGTCGGCAGGCCGATCATCGCCGCGCCGGTGGCGGCGAAGATCATCTTCAGCAGTTCACGGCGGTCCATCAGAGATTCCCCGCTTTCAGTTCGCGCACGGCATGGTCGGCGGCCCGCGCAGTCAGCGCCATGTAGGTCAGCGACGGATTCACGCAGGCGCTGGAGGTCATGCACGCACCGTCGGTGACATAGACGTTGGGCGCGTCCCAGACCTGGTTGTGCTGGTTCAGCACCGAGGTCTTCCGATCACGCCCCATGCGCGCGGTGCCCATTTCGTGGATGCCCTTGCCCGGCGCATAGTCGTTGTCGTGCATCTCCACATCCTTGACGCCGGCCGCTTCCAGCATCTCCGCCGCGTCGGCCGCCATGTCCTTGCGCATCGCTTTCTCGTTCTCGCGCATGGCAACGTCCATGGCCAGCACCGGCAGCCCCCACTTGTCCTTGCGCGCGTGGTCCAGGCGGATGGTGTTGTCGTGGTGGGGCAGCATTTCGCCGAAGCCGGTCATGCCGATGCGCCAGTCACCGGGCAGGCTCAGCGCGTCCTTCAGGTCCGCACCGATGTTCAGTTCGGCGATCTCGCGTGACCAGCCGTTGCGGCTGGCACCGCCCTGGTAGCCGAAGCCGCGCAGATAGCCGCGCTTGTCGGCCGCCACGTTGCGGAAGCGCGGGATATAGAAACCGCAGGGACGACGGCCGAAGTAGTACTTGTCGTCGTAGCCTTCCACCCGGCCGGACGCACCCGCGCCGAAGTGATGGTCCATCACGTTGTGCCCCAGCTCGCCGGACGACGAGCCCAGCCCGCCGTCCCAGACATCGGTGGCCGAGTTCATCAGCAGCCAGGTCGAGTTGAAGGACGACGCATTGAGGAAGATGACATTGGCCGTGTACTCGTAGGTCTGGCCGGTCTCGGCGTCGAGGACTTCCACCCCGCGCGCGCGCTTGCGGTCCTTGTCGTAGAGCACTTCCTTGACGATCGAGAACGGCCGCAGCGTCAGGTTGCCGGTCTTCATCGCCGCCGGCAGGGTTGCTGCCTGGGTCGAGAAATACGCACCGAACGGGCAGCCGAGGATGCACTTGTTGCGGTACTGGCAGTTGACCCGGCCCTGCTCCGGCATCGGCTTGGTGATGTTGGCCGTGCGCGAGTGGATCATATGGCGCGTGCCACCAAAGGCCTTCTGGATCCGCGCAGCGACGTCCTTCTCGACGATGTTCAGCGGGATCGGCGGCAGGAACTCGCCATCAGGCAGCACGTCCAGCCCTTCGCGCGTGCCGGCGATGCCGGCGAATTTCTCCACGTGGTCGTACCACGGCGCGATGTCGGCATAGCGGATCGGCCAGTCGGTGGCGATGCCGTCCTTGAGGTTCGCTTCGAAATCCAGGTCGGAGAAGCGGTAGCTCTGCCGGCCCCACATCAGCGAACGCCCACCGACGTGGTAGCCGCGGAACCAGTCGAACCGTTTGGTCTCGATATAGGGCGAGTCCTGTTCGTCGGCCCACATGCCTTCAAGATTCTCGGCCAGCGCGTAGTCGCGCATCAGCACCGGGAACGCCGCCTTCATCGCCTGGGTCGGCCGGTTGCGATGCGGGAAGTCCCACGGTTCCTTCATCGCATTGACGTAGTCCTTCACGTGTTCGATGTTGCGCCCGCGTTCCAGCATCAGGACCTTTAGACCTTTTTCGGTCAGTTCCTTCGCCGCCCAACCGCCACTGATTCCCGAGCCAACAACGATGGCGTCGTAATGATTATCTGCCATGGGTCTATCACCTGGGTGGATATCGTTTCAGACGTCGCAGAGACGGATCGCCTCGCGCAATGAGCCAACGGGATCGGGCGCTGCAGGCATGAATTCCTGCGCCAGATACCCATCAAAACCGGTGTCGCGGATCGCGCGACAGATGGCCGGATAGTTCAGTTCCTGCTGGTCCCCGATCTCGTGCCGGCCAGGCACGCCTGCGGTGTGGTAGTGCTTGAAGCACGCGTGGTGCCGACCGATGGTGGCGATGATGTCGCCCTCCATGATCTGCATGTGGTAGATGTCGTAGAGCAGGCCGAAGTTGTCCGAGCCGAGCCGCTGGCACAGCTCCACGCCCCACGCGGAGTGGTCGCACAGATAGTCAAGATGGTCGACGCGCGAGTTCAGCAGCTCCATCACCAGGACCACGCCGCGCTTCTCGGCATGGCCGAGGATGCGCTTGAGCCCGGCTTCGGCATTGGCCATGCCCTGCTGCGGGTCCATGCCGTTGCGGTTGCCGGAGAAGCAGATGAGGTTTCGATAGCCGGCATCGGCCACCCGATCGATGTGCCGCGTGTAGCGGGTTACCAGTTCATCGTGGAACTCGCTGCCGGCGAAGCCCTTGGTCAGGCTCAGTTCCGCGCCGTTGCACATCGAGCTGTCTACGCCATGGGCCTTCAGCGTCGGCCAGTCCTCCGGGCCGACCAGGTCGATGGCGGCAAAGCCGAGGCCCTTCACGGTCTGGCAGAGCTGGGCGACCGACAACTGCGGGAAGGTCCAGCGGGCGACGGAATGCTTCAGCCTGCCCTTCAGGGGCGCAGCAGCGGCGATGGCGGGCAGGATGCCTGCGGCCGCCAGGCCCAGGCTGCCGGTGAGCGCCATGCGCAGCGCCTCGCGCCGCGTGAGCCCCGGCACCGGTGCCGGTTCGATGGAATGGATCGACATCCACTTCCCGGCCTCCCAACCGGTGCAAACATTGATGATTCACCGCGATGCAATCGATTGCACCATAAGGGAGGAATTATTTTTTTTGCAAGACGCGGTGCACGAAAATTGATGCTGCGGGGCACAACGACAGTGAAGCCGCAGGTGATCAACCACGCATGCGCGCGAAACGCGCCGGTGGCATGCCCACCAACCGCGCGAACGCCGCGCCGAAGGTGACTGCGCTGGCATAGCCGACCCGCTCGGCGACCTGTTCCAGGCTCAGCGAGCGATCGTTGAGCAGGCGCTTGGCCAGTGCCATGCGCCAGTGCAGCAGGTATTCCATGGGAGCCACACCCACCACCTGCATGAAACGCGCGGCGAAACCCGAGCGCGACATCGTCGCCTGCCCGGCCAGCGCCTCCACCGTCCACGCGTGCTGTGGCCGCGCATGCAGGGCACGCAATGCGGCAGCGAGCCGCTCATCGCCCAGCCCGCGGACCAGCCCACTGCCCCCCACGCTGTCCATGCCGCTGCGCAGCGCCTCGATCAGCAGCAGTTCCAGCAGGCGTTCCAACACGACATCGCGCGCCGGTCGCTGCGCACGCGCTTCCTCGCCCACCATCTGCACCAACGTGGCCAGGCGCGGCTCACCGCGTACATGCAGCAGCCGCGGCAGCAGCGAAACCAGCAGGGCCGCATCGGGCGAGGCGAACCCGCAGTGGCCGATCTGCGCGCACAGCGTCACGGGGCCATCGAGGCTGCCTACCCGGAAGTGGCCCTCGGCGATACGCACTGGCAGGCTCGGCGTGATGTCCGCCGGCGCCTGCATGCTGGTATTGACCAGCTCGCGCAGGGCCGGCACCAGCACGAAATCGCCGGCCTGCAGGGTGATCGGCGCGCCACCCTCCACCGACAGCCAGCATTGCCCGTGCAGCACCGCCATGTAGAACGGCTCGCCTTCGCCTTCGCGGCGCACACACCACTCGCCAGCGGCCTCGACGCGCTTGGAGAAGCGTGCCGTGGGCTGCAGCAGGTCCACGACGTCGGACAGCGGATCGGACGACACTGGACGCTCGACGAGGAAATATGGACGTTTCATTGTAGCGCGTCCATCCGGCGGGGCCGACCATGGTCACTCGTTCCTGCTGAAGGCGTACACGATGCAAACCGTACTGATCACCGGCTGTTCCTCCGGTTTCGGGCTGGAAACCGCCCGCCTGTTCCTCGACCGTGGCTGGAAGGTCATCGCCACCATGCGCACCCCGCGCACCGATCTGCTGCCCGCCTCCGCGCACCTGCGCGTGCTCGCCCTGGACATCACCGACCCGGCCAGCATCGCGCGGGCCATCGCCGAGGCCGGCCCGATCGACGTGCTGGTCAACAATGCGGGGTTCGGCGCACCGGTGCCGGTGGAACTGACCCCGATGGAAACCGCCCGCGCCCTGTTCGACACCAACACGCTGGGCACGCTGGCGATGACCCAGGCCGTGCTGCCGCAGATGCGCGAACGCGGCAACGGCGTGATCATCAACGTGACCTCCACGGTGACGGTGAAGGCGCTGCCGCTGGTGGGCGTCTACAGCGCCAGCAAAGCGGCGGTGAATGCCTTCACCGAATCGCTGGCCATTGAAGTCGCGCCGCTGGGCGTGCGCGTTCGCCTGGTGTTGCCCGGGCGCTCGCCGACCACGCGGTTCGGCGAGAACGCGTTCCCGCATCTGGGCGGCATGGAGCACCCGGCCTATGGGCCGCTGGTGCAGGGCGTGCTGGCCGGTTTCCGCGACAGCAGCGGCCCGGTGACCACGCCGCAGGCTGTGGCAGAAGCGGTGTGGCGCGCGGTGACCGACGAGAACGCGCCGATGCGTATTCCCGGGGGCGATGACGCGGTGGAGTGGATGAGCGCTGCGGGTTAATCCAAGAACAATGCTCATGAAAAACCCCGGCAGGCGCAGGGCCTTGCCGGGGTTTTCTGCTGGCTGATGCCAGGCGCGCGTCAGAACGGAATATCGTCGTCAGCGAAGTCGTCCATCGGCGGGGCCTGCTGCGGCTGCGGGCGCTGGTTGCCACCCTGGTTGCCATAACCGCCCCCCTGGTTGCCGCCGCCCTGGTTGCCGTAACCACCGCCCTGGCCGCCACGCTGGCCGCCGCCACCGCCGCCGTACTCCTGGCGCGGGGCCTGCTGGCGCTGCGGACGGTCGCCGCCGAAGTTGCCACCGCCGCCGCCGCCGCCACCGCCTTCACCGCGGCCGCCCAGCATCTGCATTTCGTCGGCGATGATGTCGGTGGAGTACTTCTCCACGCCATCCTGGCCGGTGTACTTGTCGTAGCGCAGGCTGCCTTCGACGTAGACCGAGCTGCCCTTGCGCAGGTATTCGCCGGCGATTTCTCCGAGCTTGCCGAAGAACACCACGCGGTGCCACTCGGTGCGCTCCTGCTGGTTGCCGTCCCTGTCCTTGCGGACGCTGGTGGTGGCCAGGCTGATACGGGTGATCGCCATGCCGCCCTGGGTGTACTTCACGTCCGGGTCGTTGCCGAGGTTGCCGACCAGGATGACTTTGTTGATGCCACGCGCCATAGGTGTGTTCGTCCGTTGTACAGGGGCAGACCACCAGTGATAGCACGTCCTCCTGGCAGGAGGCAGTGGCCCGGGGCCGCCCCCGATGCATTTGGGGGAATTCAAGAATGTCCCATCTTATCATCGCCGCCGCCGTGCGCCCGGTCAGGGAAGCCCCCGGCGGCGGCCGGAATGCGCCCCGAGCCCTTGCCCCGTCAGGCTCTGGAGGCCTTTCAATGCAGCCGGCAGCGGGGATGACCTGGCCCGGTCCGCACCGTGCGGGTCCGGTCGCGTCACAGCCAAGCGCTGTCCGATCCGTCTCCCCGGCGGGACATCGGCAGGGCCAGCAGCAGCCACCCGTGGCATCATCCGTGAATCCCCCCGCCTGCACCGCCCATGACCATCAAAGGCAAAGCCACGTCCCTGGACATCGCCCACCTGGCCGGGGTCTCCCAGCCCACGGTGTCGCGTGCCCTGCGCGGCAGCCCCATGGTCAATGCCGAGACCCGCGAGCGCATCCTGCGCATCGCCCGCGAGCTGAACTACAAGGTCGACAAGAACGCCTCCAGCCTGCGCCTGCGCAATGCCGGCACGCTGGCGCTGCTGTTCTTCGAAGACCCGACCAACGACGATTCGCTGATCAACCCGTTCTTCCACTCGATGCTGGGCTCGATCACCCGCGCCTGCGCGCTGCACGGGCAGGACCTGCTGGTGTCCTTCCAGCAGCTCTCCACCGACTGGCAGGCCGATTACGAGGACAGCAACAAGGCCGACGGCATCATCCTGCTCGGCTACGGCGACTACCACCAGTCACGCGACCGCCTGCAGCGGCTGGTCGAACAGGGCACGCATTTCGTGCGCTGGGGTGCAGCCCTGCCCGGCCAGCCGGGCGTGTCGATCGGCAGCGACAACTTCCAGGGCGGGCATGACATCACCACCCACCTGCTGCAGCAGGGTTGCCGCCGCATCGCCTTCCTCGGCCATGCGTCCAGCCATTACCCGGAGTTCGAGGAACGCTACCGTGGCCATGTCGAAGCGCTGCGCACGCACGGCCTGGCCGCCGACCCGGCACTGCAGCACGATGCGATCACCACCGAGGCCTCCGGGCAGGAAGCGTGCATGGCGCTGCTCGCGCGCGGCGAGCGCATCGATGCGATCTGCGCGGCCAGCGACCTGATCGCCATCGGTGCGATGCGCGCATTGCGCGAGGCCGGCCTGCGCGTGCCGCAGGACGTGGCGGTCACCGGCTTCGACGATATTCCGCTGGCGGCCTCGGTGTCGCCGGCGCTGACCACGGTGCAGCAGGACACCAAGCAGGCGGGCCAGTTGCTGGTGGAGAAGCTGCTGGCGCTGATCGGCCGGCAGCCGGTGGAGAGCCTGAGCATTCCCGTGAAGCTGGTGGTGCGCGAGTCGTCGCTGCGGATGTAGAGCCGAGCCCATGCTCGGCTGCCTTTGTTCCCAGCAAAACAGCCGAGCATGGGCTCGGCTCTACAGAAACCAGCAAATCAACCGAGCATCGGTCGGCGTTACAGGGCCAGGTGCAGGCCGGTAATCCGCGTGACTTCCCCTACCGCGGACACGTGCGGACCCTCATGGCAGTGGAACCGGACACCCTCGGCAATCCGGTCACGGTGCAGGGTCTGCCGCAGTTCCCGGTTCACGATCCGCATCCTCGCCCTCAGCCAGGGGCCGACCGGCAGCGCGATGTCATCGGCCAGCGGTTGGCCGTCCTCGCCAAGGAACTCCGGGAAGATCATGAACAGCTCGAGCTCGCCCGACGCATCGGCATAGGCGAAGTCCCAGCGGATGCCGTTGTATGCGGGTTGGCGGCGGCCGCCTTCTTCAGGTGCCAGCAGGCGGATGCGCGCTTCGAAATCGTCCTTCAGCAACAGATACCCGCCCATGCCCTGCTCACCTTCCGTGGATAGCGCTCGATGATGACCGATCAGTGCACCGCCGGGAATCGACAGGCGAGGCAGTCGAGCAAGCTCGAGTCTACCGCGCTCCCGGCATGGCGGTGCGCACTGCGGCGCTGAATTCATCCAGCAGGAACGGCTTGGCGATCATCGCCATGCCTTCGTCGAGGAACGATGCGCGCTCCTGGGCTTTTTCCGCGTAGCCGGTCATGAACAGCACCGGCAGCGACGGGCGTGACTGCCGGGCGATCTCGGCCAGCTGCCGGCCGTTCATGCCGGGCAGGCCGACGTCGGTCACCAGCAGGTCGATGGCCTGCGCCGAGGCCAGGATCGGAATCGCGGCATCGGCATCGCCCACCACCTGGGTGTGGTAGCCAAGGTCTTCCAGCACCACGGTCACCAGCATGCGTACCTGGGCATCGTCCTCCACCACCAGGATCGACTGGCCAGCACCGCGGCGGATCGCCTGCGTGGCCGCTGCCGGCGCGCTGGCCCCGGGCGCCTCGTCCATCGGAATGAACAGCGACACCACCGTGCCCTCGCCCACCTGCGATTCGATGGCGATATGGCCACCGGACTGCTGCATGAAGCCGTAGACCATCGACATGCCCAGGCCGGTGCCCTTGCCGATGGGCTTGGTGGTGAAGAAGGGCTCGAATACGCGTTCGACCACCGCCGGCGCCATGCCCGCCCCGGTGTCGGCCACCACCACCTGCACGTAGCGCCCGGCCGGCACGGCCGGGTACTGCCCCTCGCGCACGCTGGCGGAGGCGGTGCGCAGGGTCAGCTGGCCGCCATGGGGCATCGCGTCACGGGCGTTGATGGCCAGGTTGAGGATCGCACTCTCGAACTGGTTGGCGTCCAGGGTGGCGTGCAGTTCACCGGCACTGGGTTCGGCGACGATCCGCACCGATTCGCCCAGGGTGCTGCGCAGCAGATGCTGCACCGATTCCAGCAGTGCGTTGATCTCCACCGGTCGTGCGTCCAGCGATTGCCGGCGGGAGAACGCCAGCAGCCGCTGGGTCAGTGCTGCCGCGCGCTGGCCCGATGCGGTCGCCGTGTCGAGGAAGCGATCCAGGTCATCCACCCGGCCCATTTCCAGACGCATCCGCACGATATCCAGTGCCGACAGGATGCCGGTCAGCATGTTGTTGAAGTCGTGGGCGATGCCACCGGTCAGCTGGCCGATCGCCTCCATCTTCTGCGCCTGGCGCAGAGCCGCCTCGCTGGCCTCGCGCGCGGCCATCTGCATTTCCAGCTCGCGGGTACGCTCGGCCACCTTCGCTTCCAGAGCCTGGGCGTGCTGCTGGCTGCTGGCCAGGGCCAGCTTGGCGGTGGTGATATCGGTGACGAACACATGGAAGCCATCGACGTGGCCCTGCGCATCGCGGCGAGGCGCATAACGCACTTCGCAGTCGCGGCGACCGCGCAGGCGGTGTGGCCATTCGATCTCGAACACCGCGCCCTGCCCCTGCAGGGCCGCCTCCATCACCGGACGGCGCTGCTGCCAGACCGGTTCACTGATGACCTCGCGCACGTGGCGGCCGATCACTTCGCCGGTGGCCAGGCCGAACCAGTCTTCATAGGCGGTGTTGGCGAAACGGAAGCACATCGTCGTATCGACGAAAGCGATCAGCACCGGCATCGTGTCGGCGATCACGCGCAGCTCCGATTCGCTGCGTGCCAGTGCAGCCCGGCCATCCGCCAGCGCCTGCAGCTGGTCGCGCACCAGGAACTGCTTGCCGCGTGCGCGCAGTGCGCCCTGCACCGCGCTGAGCAAGGAGACACTGCCCAGCGGCCGATCCATTTCCACCACGTTGATCGATGCCGGCAGCAGCGGCTCTCGGGTGGAGTGGCGGTAGGAGCGCGCCGAGCGCAGCAGGATGAAGGGAAGGTCCGACCATGCCGGCTGGCGCTGCAGGGCAGGCAGCAGCACGTCGCCACCGCGCGCCACCGCTTCCTGGGTCACCACCACCAGGCCGGTGTCATCGTCCAGCGCCTCGGCCAGCGCGTCCAGGTGCGGGCAGATCAGCGTGACCAGGCCTGCAGCAGCCAGCACGCCCGCGATGCTTTCGGCGTCGCGCCCGAACGGCGCGACGATGCGTACCACCTGCCGGCCTTCGCCCTTATCGGCCATCAGTCTGGCCGAGCAGCGCCCCATCATCGCCAACGAATTCCGGGGTCCCGGTGAGGATGCCCTGGAAGTCGGCCAGCGGTGCGCTGACGGTGACGCCGCGTCGGTCGATCTTCAGTTCACGGATGGTGTCCTCGTGCGCGCCACCGCGGTTCTTGATGACCGAGATGGCCTTGCGGATGCGGCCCTTGGCTTCGAAGAACCGGAACAGCACCACGGCATCGGCAATGTAGGACACATCCAGGTTGCCGGCGGACATGGTGCCGACCAGGCCATGCTGCGGGTTGATGAGGAAGGTCACCACGCCAACCTGGTTGAGGTAGGACAGCATTTCGTGGAGCTGCAGCATCAGCTGCTTCTCCTGCGGCATGGCGGCCACGTAGCCGTTGAGACTGTCGATCACCAGCACGCTGCAGTCGCGCTCCTCCACGGCCTTGCGCAGGTTCCAGGCAAATTCGCCGGGCGATATCTCGGCCGGGTCCATCTGCATGATCTCCAGCAGGCCCGAGTCCAGGTGCTTGCGCAGGTCGATGCCCAGCTCGGCCGAGCGGGCCAGCAGGGTGCCCACACGCTCGTCGAACTCGAAGACGCAGCTGCGCTCACCGCGCTCGCAGGCCGCCCACACGTACTGCAGGGCCACGTTGGTCTTGCCGCTGCCGGCCGGGCCGGTCAGCAGGGTGGACGTGCCACGCAGCGGTCCACCGCCGAGCAGCCGGTCGATCTCCTCCACGCCACTGCTGACCGGCGTGCCAACGAAATGCCCATGGTGATCGGAGGCGATCAGGCGCGGGAAGATGTCCAGGCCACCGTGGCGGATGACCATGTCGTGGTAGCCGGCGATGAACTCGACGCCACGAAGCTTCTGCACCTGCATGCGGCGGCGCGCGGGGCCGAAATCCAGGGTCAGCCGCTCCAGCGAGATCACGCCGTGGCACAGGCTGTGCAGCTGGCCGTCGCGCTCCTCGCCGGTGGAGGTCAGGTCGTCGACCAGGATGACGGTGGCGCTCTTGGGGCCGAAGAACTGCTTGAGCGCGAGGATCTGCCGGCGGTAGCGCAGCGAATCCTGGGCCAGCAGGCGCAGCTCGGACAGCGAATCGAACACCACCCGGGTCGGCCCGATGCTGTCCACCTTGGACATGATCATGTTGACCGTTTCGTCCAGCTCCATTTCCCAGGAGTGCAGCACCGACTGCAGGCGGCCGTTGCCCATCGCGCTTTCGGCCGAGCCGAGTTCGAACAGGTGCAGGCCCTCCAGCGACCAGCCGTGCGCGCTGGCGACCTCGCACAGTTCCTCGGCCGTCTCGGACAGGGTGATGTAGAGGCATTGCTCGCCCTTGCTGAGGCCCTCCAGCAGGAACTGCAGCGACAGGGTGGTCTTGCCCGAGCCCGGCGGGCCTTCCAGCAGATACAGGCGGGCCTGCGGCAGGCCACCGCCCAGAATCGTGTCCAGCCCCTGTACCCCGGTTGCGATCTGCATGTGCGCCTGCATGGCTTTGAATATGGTCAAAGCCTAGCGAGGCCGCTGTAGAGGCATTGTGTGATCCAGGGCCGGTCCGGTTCCCCATCAAGGTGGATTTCACTCCCTCCAGCGGCACTTCCGTCGGAAAGCATGACCATTGGCATTGACCGCCGCCGTATTCAGCGCGATAAACGGCCATTCATACAGGGAAGGGGTGTACGCGGATGCTGCAGATCGACTCGCTGTCCAAGACCTACGCCAACGGCGTCCACGCGTTGAACGGGGTCACCCTGGACATCCCGCGCGGCATGTTCGGCCTGCTCGGCCCCAACGGCGCCGGCAAATCGTCGCTGATGCGCACCCTGGCCACGCTGCAGGAAGCCGACAGCGGCACGGCCGTGCTGACCATTCCCGGCGAATCGCCGATCGACGTGCTGCGCGACAAGGATGCCGTGCGCCGCCGCCTGGGCTACCTGCCGCAGGATTTCGGGGTCTACCCCAAGGTCAGCGCGCTCGACCTGCTGGAGCACTTCGCCGTGCTCAAGGGCCTCACACAGCGCGCGCAGCGCCGTGAAGTGGTGGACGGCCTGCTGCAGCAGGTGAACCTGTGGGACGCGCGCAAGCGCAAGCTGGGCACGTATTCCGGCGGCATGCGCCAGCGCTTCGGCATCGCCCAGGCCCTGCTGGGCGATCCGCGCCTGGTCATCGTCGATGAGCCCACCGCCGGCCTCGACCCGGAGGAACGCAACCGCTTCCTCAACCTGCTGGCAGCCATCGGCGAGAACGTCGCGGTGATCCTGTCCACCCACATCGTGGAGGACGTGACCGACCTGTGCCCGAGCATGGCCATCATGAACAAGGGCCAGGTGCTGCTGACCGGCCGCCCCACCGATGCCATCGAGGCCCTGCAGCAGCAGGTCTGGCGCAAGCAGGTGGACCCGTCCGAACTGGCCGACCATGAGGCGCGCTACGTGGTGCTGTCCACGCGCCTGGTCGGTGGCCGCCCGGTCATCCATATCCACAGTGCCAGCGATCCCGGCGATGGCTTCCGCGCCGTGGCCCCCGATCTCGAGGACGTCTACTTCCAGCGCCTGCGCCTGCAGGCGCGTGGCCGCGCGGCAGCCTGAGCGGAGCACGCCATGATCCTCAATTTCTTCCGCTTCGAGCTGCGCGAGCAGCTGCGTTCTCCCCTGCTGTGGCTGCTGGCCGGGCTGTTCGCCCTGCTCGCCTTCGCCGCCGCCTCCAGCGATGCGGTGCAGATCGGTGGTGGCAGCGGCAACGTGCACAGCAATGCGCCGACGGTGATCGCGCAGATGCTCGGCATCTTCACCCTGCTGGGGATGCTGGTGAACGCGCTATTCGTCAGCAACGCGTTGCTGCGTGACTTCGAACTGGGCACTGCCGAACTGATCTTCGCCAGCCCGGTGAAGCGTCGCGACTACCTGGCCGGCCGCATCGCCGCGGCCCTCGCGGCCGGGCTGCTGGTCTACATCATCATTGCGTTCGGCGTGTGGCTGGCACCGTTCATGCCATGGGTCGATCCCGAGCGCATGGGCCCGATCAGCTGGCAGGGCTATGCCTGGGCGTTCGCGGTCATCGTCATTCCGAACCTGCTGTTCACCACCGCACTGCTGTCGCTGCTGGCGGCGCTGACCCGCTCGATCCTCTGGGTGTACATCGGCCTGGTGGCCTACCTGGTGCTGTACGGTGCCAGCGCCGCCCTGCTGCGTGACATCGACAACACCTGGATCGCGGTGCTGAGCGAGCCGCTGGGCATGCGTGCGCTGGGCCGTACCATCCGCTACTGGTCCACCGCCGAGCGCAACAGCGGCATCCCCGAACTGGCCGGCTACCTGCTGGCCAACCGCGCCCTGTGGCTGGGCGTGGCGGCAGCACTGTTCGCCGCCACGTTTGCCCTGTTCCGTACCGAACGCAGTGGCAGCGGCGGCCGCCGCTGGGGCCGCAGGCAGGCGCTGCCGGCCGCCGATGCGGGTGCCGTCCGCCCCACCCGCGCGCCCCTGCCGCGGGTGGTACCGGTGTTCACCGCGGGCACGGCGTGGCAGCAGTTCCTGCGCCAGGTCCGCTTCGACACGCGCGGCGTGCTGCGCAGCGTGCCGTTCATCGTGCTGCTGGTGCTGGGCCTGGCCAACTTCCTGCCCAGCGCCTTGTTCCGGCAGACGCTGTACGGCACTTCGATCTGGCCGGTCACCTCGCAGATGGTCATGGCCCTGCAGGGCGCCTTCAGCTGGCTGCTGGTGATCATCGTGCTGTTCTTCGCCGGCGAGCTGGTCTGGAAGGAACGCGGCGCACGCATCAATGAAGTGACTGACGCCATGCCCGTGCCGAACTGGGTACCGCTGCTGGCCAAGTTCACCGCGCTGCTGGCAGTGATCGCCTGTTTCCAGGCTGCTGGCGCGCTGGCGGCGATGGGCGTGCAGCTGGCCAAGGGCTACACCCACCTGGAGCCACTGCTGTACCTGCGCAGCCTGGCACTGGATTCGGTGGTCTACATCCTGATGGGTGGCCTGGCGCTGGTGCTGCAGGTTCTCACCAACAACAAGTTCGTCGGCTATGCACTGCTGATCATCGTGATGATCGGCCAGGGCGTGCTGGGCATGCTGGACTACACGCAGAACATCTACAACTTCGGCAGCTGGCCCAATGCCCCCTATTCGGACATGAACGGCTATGGCCACTTCCTGGCCGGGCAGCTGGCGTTCCAGGGCTACTGGGCGCTGTTCCTGCTTGCGTTGATGTGCCTGGCCTCGGCCTTCTGGGTGCGCGGTGTCAGCCAGGGCCTGCGCCAGCGTCTGGCCCTGGCCGGCCGTCGCCTGCGCGGTCCGACCGGTGCCTTCGCCGCGGTGGCCGCGCTGGCGTTCGTCGTCGTGGGTGGCGGGTTGTACTGGAGCACCAACATCCGCAACGAGTTCATTTCCCCCGACCAGCAGCTGGATCTTCAGGCCCGCTACGAGCGCGAGCTGTCCAGGTACCGCACGCTGCCGCAGCCGCGCATCGTGGCGGTGGACAACCGCGTGGACCTGTTCCCCGAATCGCAGTCCATGGTGATCGAGGCCCACTGGAAGGTGCGCAACACCCATGCCGTCCCGATCCAGGACGTGCACGTCACGATGGGGGATGACAAGCAACTGCTCGCCGTCGATCTGGGTGGGCAGACCCTGGCGATGCACGACGCCGATCTTGGCTACCGCATCTACCGCCTGCAGGCGCCGCTGCAACCGGGTGAAACCCGCGACGTGCACTTCCGGGTGATGCAGAAGCCCGACGGCATCACCGCCGGCCAGGCGCCGAGCAACATCGTGGACAACGGCACGTTCTTCAACAGCCGCGTGCTGCCTTCCTTCGGCTACAACGAAGGTGCCGAGATCAGCGACCGCAATGAGCGGCGCAAGCGCGGTCTGGGTGAACCACGGCGCATGCCCAAGCTGGAAGACGAGGCCGCGCGCGCCAACAACTATGTGTCCAACGATGCCGACTGGCTGGACTTCCGCACCACGGTCTGCACCGCGCCGGACCAGGTGGCGCTGGCCCCGGGCTACCTGCAGCACGAAACCACGGTCAATGGCCGCCGCTGCTTCAGCTATGCCATGGACCGGCCGATGCTGAACTTCTATGCCTACCTGTCGGCACGCTGGGAAGTGCGCAGGGCGAAGTACAGGGACATCCCGATCGAGGTCTACTTCGACCCGGCGCACGGCTACAACGTGGACCGGATGATTGAAGCCGTGCAGAAGTCGCTGGCCTACTACGAAGCGAACTTCACGCCGTACCAGCATCGCCAGGTGCGCATCATCGAATTCCCCGGCTATGCCCGCTTCGCGCAGTCCTTCGCCAACACCATTCCCTATTCCGAGGCCATCGGCTTCATCGCCGACCTGCGTGATCCGGACAAGGTGGACTACGTGTTCTACGTGACCGCCCATGAGGTTGCCCACCAGTGGTGGGCGCACCAGGTGATCGGTGCCAACGTGCAGGGCGCCACGGTGCTGTCCGAGTCGCTGTCGCAGTACTCGGCATTGATGGTGATGGAGCAGGAATACGGCCGCCAGCACATGCGCCAGTTCCTCAAGCGCGAGCTGGATGGCTACCTGTCCGGGCGCGGCGGCGAGGCCATCGAGGAACAGCCGCTGGTGCGCGTGGAGAACCAGCAGTACATCCACTACCAGAAGGGATCGCTGGTGTTCTACCGGCTGCGCGAGGAGATCGGCGAGCAGGCCCTGAACCGTGCATTGAAGCGCTTCCTGCAGGACAAGGGTTACCAGCAGCCGCCGTACACGACCTCGCGCGAACTGCTCGACTACATCCGCGCCGAAACGCCGGCAGATCGCCAGGCGCTGGTCACCGACCTGTTCGAGAAGATCAGCTTCTACGACAACCGGGTGATGTCCGCGAGCGCGCGCAAGCGCGAGGATGGTCGCTACGACGTGACACTGGTCCTGCACGCGGCCAAGCAGTACGCCGACGGCAAGGGCCAGGAGAGCGACGGCAGCATGGATGACTGGATCGAGATCGGCGTGTTCGCCAACGGGCCGTCGGGCAAGGAACGCGACCAGAAGGTGCTGTACCTGCAACGCCACCACGTGACCACGGCCGAGCCCACCATTACGGTGACGGTGGACAGCAAGCCGGACGAGGCCGGGTTTGATCCATACAACAAGCTGATCGACCGCGTCAGCGACGACAACCGCAAGAAGGTTTCGATGTGATGCTGGCGGTGGGGGGGGGGGGGGGGGGGGGGGCCCCCCCCCCCCCCCCCCCAGGGGGGGGGGGGGGGGGGGGGGCGCCCCCCCCCGCGGCGCGCGGGGGGCTGGCCCCGCCGCTACCGGATCAGGGAC
>NZ_JACVTT010000027.1:0-49564 GCF_016624665.1 Stenotrophomonas sp. S39
GCACACCACAAATAACCCGGCGGCCCCACAACGGGGGGCCACCCACCGGAGTTTCAAGGGCCGCGGTGCAGACCGCGGCCTTTTTGTTGGGTGCGGCGCCGGATCGCCTGACGGCGGGTAGAGTCGACCGTTGGTCGACTATCGCGCGCAGCGCGGGGTTCATGCGTTCTGCGCCGACGGCAGTCGACTGACAGTCGACTCTACCCAGTCGATTCCACTCCCTGTCATGCGGTCATGACCGCCGTAGCTCGTATAGTCGGCCCATGATCACCACCGCCCCGGCCGACCTCCCCGCCATCCTGCACACCCTGCGCAGCACCTGGCAGGCCCAGCGCCCCACGCTCGACCAGCGCGAAGCCGACCTGCGCCGCCTGCGCGAGGCGCTGAAGCCGCGCCTGGATGAAATGGCCCAGGCCATCGCCGAGGACTTCGGCCACCGTGCCCACGTCGAATCGAAGCTGGCCGATGGCATGAGCGTGCTGTCGGCCATCGACCACCTGCGGCGCCACCTGCGGCGCTGGTCGAAGCCGCAGCGCGTATCGGCCGGCTGGAAGCTGTGGCCGGCGCGTGCGCAGCTGCGGCCGACGCCGCTGGGCGTGGTCGGGGTGATTTCGCCCTGGAACTACCCGGTGACCCTGGCGCTGGTGCCGCTGGCCACCGCAATTGCGGCCGGCAACCATGTGCTGCTGAAACCCTCCGAGCACACCCCGTGCACCAGCGCGTTCCTGGCCGATCTGCTGGCCAGCGTGTTCCCGCCCGATCGGGTGGCAGTGGTGCAGGGCGGGCCGGACGTGGCCGCGGCGGTATCCTCGCTGCCGCTGGACCATCTGTTGTTTACCGGCTCGACGGCGGTGGGGCGCAAGGTGATGGCCGCCGCGGCCGAGCATCTGGTGCCGGTCACGCTCGAGCTGGGCGGCAAGTCGCCGGCCATCGTCTGCCGTGATTTCCCGCTGGACACTGCCGCCGCGCGGCTGGCCACTGGCAAGTGGTTCAACGCAGGCCAGACCTGCATCGCGCCGGACTACGTGCTGATCGACACCGCACGCCAGCGTGAGTTCGTGCAGGCGCTGCAGCAGCAGGTGCGCGAGCGCTACGGCGATTTCAGCGATGCCGGCGATTACACGCGCATCATCAACGAAGGCCAGTACCAGCGCCTGCAGGGCTATCTGGCGCAGGCGCGCGAACGCGGCGTGCCGGTGATTCCGCTGGCGCAGGTGGACGCGGCGCGTGCCGACCGTGAGCGCCTGCTGGTGCCGACCGTGGTGCTGGACCCGCCGGACGACCTGGACCTGATGCGCGAGGAGATCTTCGGGCCGATCCTGCCGGTGCGCGCCTACCCGGATCTGCAGGCCGCGCTGGGCGACGTGCTGTCCCGGGACCGGCCGCTGGCGCTGTATCCCTTCAGCCATGACACGGCCACGGTGGAGCGCATCCTCGGCCAGGTGGTGGCCGGCGGGGTGACGGTCAACGACACGCTGCTGCACTTCGCCGCCGATGGCCTGCCGTTTGGCGGGGTGGGGGCCAGCGGCATGGGCGCGTACCACGGCCGGGCCGGGTTCGACGCGATGAGCAAGCGGCTGCCGGTGCTGTGGCAGTCGCGCTGGGCGGCCAGCGACCGGCTGCGGCCGCCGTATTCGAAGATTGCCGGGTTGTTGAAGCTGCTGGTGCGGTGACGCCACGCATGGCGTGGTTTTGTAGAGCCGAGCCCATGCTCGGCTGCCATTGAGCGGCCCGGGTACAGGCAGCCGAGCGTCGGCTCGGCTCTACAAGGCAACCCAGGCCCACCCGGGTAGAATGGCCCCATGAAAATCGCCTCGTGGAACGTCAATTCGCTCAATGTCCGCCTGCCGCACCTGGAGCAGTGGCTCAAGGAGTTCGGCCCGGACATCGTCGGTATCCAGGAAACCAAGCTGGAGGACCACAAGTTCCCCGATTCGGCGCTGATCGCCGCGGGTTACCGCAGCGTGTTCGCCGGGCAGAAGACCTACAACGGCGTGGCCCTGCTGTCGCGTGAGCCGGCGCAGGACGTGCAGATCGGCATCCCCGGCTTCGAGGACGAGCAGAAGCGCGTCATCGCCGGCACCTTCGGCGACCTGCGGGTGATCAACCTGTACGTGGTCAACGGCCAGGACGTCGGCACCGACAAGTACGACTACAAGCTGCGCTGGCTGGAAGCGGTGCATGCCTGGATCGCGCAGGAACTGCAGCGCCATCCGAAGCTGATCGTGATGGGCGACTTCAACATCGCCCCGGATGCGCGCGACGTGCACGACCCGGAGGTCTGGAACGAGAACCACATCCTGACCTCCACCGCCGAGCGCGGCGCGTTGGAAAAGCTGCTGCAGCTGGGCCTGCACGATGGTTTCCGCCTGCACAACGACGAGGCCGGGGTGTTCAGCTGGTGGGATTACCGCGCGGCCGGCTTCCGCCGCAACCTGGGCCTGCGCATCGACCTGACGCTGGTCTCCGACGCACTGAAGGCCAGTGCCGTGGCGTCGGGCATCGACCGCGAGCCGCGTACCTGGGAGCGCCCAAGCGACCATGCGCCGGCATGGGTGGAGATCGGTTGATGCGGTAGCGCCGGGCCATGCCCGGCGAGCGCAGCGGCGGCAGGCAGACGCCGGGCATGGCCCGGCGCTACCGTTCAGATCAGCGGATGCTCTTGCGGGTGAACAGGTTGACGATGGCCAGCAGGATCACCGCACCGATCAGCGAGAACAGGAACGTGCGCAGGGTGATGGCCTCGTTGATGCCGCCGCCGAACAGCCAGCCGCTGATCAGCGCGCCGACGATGCCCACCACGACGTTGAGGATGATGCCCTGCTGGGCGTCGCGGCGCATGATGATGCTGGCCAGCCAGCCAACGATGCCGCCAACGATCAGCCAGATGATGATGCCCATGAACGTGACCTCGGGAAGGGGAAGGGACGAGCGCCAGTTGACGCGCAGCGCTGTGAACCCGTCGTGCAATCCCGTGACGGGCGCGTGCGGATGAGCCTGCCTGCCACCCTGGATGGCCCTTGGCGCTTTGGCCCGGTGACGGTCTGGCGCTGCCCGCACGTGCCCGGCCAGCGCGGTGAGCCGCAGGCCCGGCAGGTGCTGGCACGGGCCCTGGGCGGTGAACCCGATGCCCTGCCGCTGGTGCGCGACGACAAGGGCCGGCCAGAGCTGGCTGGCACGCTGGCCCACTACGGCACCGGCTGGAGCCACAGCGGCGAGGTGCTGCTGGTGGCGCTGGGCGAGGGCGTGCGGCTGGGCGTGGACCTGGAACTGCTGCGGCCGCGCCCGCGCCTGCTGGAAATCATCCAGCGCTTCTTCCACCCCGATGAGGTGGCATGGCTGCAGGGGCTGCCGGCCGACGCGCGCGAACACTGGTTCTTCCGCGTGTGGTGCGCCAAGGAAGCGCTGCTCAAGGCGCATGGCCAGGGCATCTCCTTCGGCCTGCACCGGCTGCAGCTGGCGCCCGGCGCCGATGGTGCCCTGCACCTGCGCTGGTGCGACGCCGCGCTGGGCCAGGCCGAGCGCTGGCACCTGAACGAATGGCAGGCCAGCGGCCAGTTCCGCGCGGCATTGGCCTGGCGTGCCGATTGAGGCCGCGCATTGAAGCGGCGAACCGGCGCGCAAAACCGGCGATAATGACGGCATGAGCGAACACGATCTTCCCGCCGGCGCGGTCTCCACGCTGGAACAGGGCCTGGCCAGCATGGGCCTGGCGGCCGCATTGGCGCCGCCGCTGCTGCGCTACCTGGCGCTGCTGCACCGCTGGAACGGCACCTACAACCTCACCGCCATCCGCGATCCGCAGGAGATGGTCACCCGCCACCTGCTCGATTCGCTGGCGATGCAGCCGTTCGTGGCCGATGGCAGCCTGGCCGATCTCGGTACCGGCCCCGGGCTGCCGGGCATCCCGCTGGCCATCGCCTGCCCGGGCCTGCAGGTCACCCTGGTGGAAAGCAACGGCAAGAAGGCGCGCTTCATGCGCGAAGCCGTGCGCCAGCTGGGCCTGGCCAATGCACGCGTGGCCGAATCGCGCGCCGAGGCGCTGGACGAGGCCGGCCGCTACGACCAGCTGACCGCGCGCGCGATGGACACCCTGGCCGGCATCGTCCGCGTCGGTGGCCACCTGCTGCGGCCCGGTGGCGTGCTGCTGGCCATGAAGGGCGTCTACCCGCATGACGAGATCGCGGCCCTGCCGGCAGGCTGGCAGGTGCGCGAGGTGACCCCGCTGAGCGTGCCCGGCCTGGCCGGCGAACGCCATCTGGTCACTGTTACAGGCCCCTGAACCCCGCCGCCGGCCCTTTGCGAAACAAGGGGTTGGCGATCCATGATTTCCGCACGGGGCCGGTTGTACGCATAATGACCGGTCCCAGCACACGTCGACGAGGCACACCCGCATGGCCCGCATCATCGCCATCGCCAACCAGAAGGGTGGCGTCGGCAAGACCACGACCGCCGTCAACCTGGCCGCTTCCCTGGCCAACGCACCCAAGCGCGTGCTGTTGGTCGATCTGGATTCGCAGGGCAACGCGACCATGGGCAGTGGCGTGGACAAGCGCGAGCTGGTCTCCTCCACCTACGATCTGCTGCTGGGCGAAGCCAAGGCAGCCGACGTGCGCGTGGCCACCGCCGAGGGCTACGACCTGCTGCCGGGCAACATCGACCTGACCGCGGCCGAGATCCAGCTGATGGCGCAGGAAGAGCGCGAGCAGCGCCTGAAGCGCGCGCTGGCGCCGATCCGCGAAGAGTACGACTACATCCTGATCGACTGCCCGCCGGCGCTGTCGCTGCTGACGCTCAACGCGCTGGCCGCCGCCGATTCGGTGCTGGTGCCCATGCAGTGCGAGTACTACGCGCTGGAAGGCCTGAGCGCGCTGGTGGAAACCATCGAAGCGCTGCGCACCAACCTCAACCCGGTGCTGGAGATCGAGGGCGTGCTGCGCACCATGTTCGACGTGCGCAACAACCTTGCCAATGCCGTGTCGGCTGAACTGACCGAGCACTTCGGTGACCGCGTGTTCCGCACCATCGTGCCGCGCAACGTACGCCTGGCCGAGGCCCCCAGCCACGGCCAGAGCATCGTCGGCTACGACCGCGCCTCGCGCGGTGGCGTGGCCTACCTGGGCCTGGCCGGCGAGATCATCCGCCGCAACAACGAACGCAACAAGGCCGGCAAGGCCGTGGAGACCGCCTGATGACCAGCAAGCCTGCCGCCAAGAAGCGAGGCCTCGGCCGCGGACTGGACGCCCTGCTGGGCCCCAAGGGCGCAGCCAGCCAGGTGCAGGCCACCACTGCGGTCATCGAACCCCTGCCGGGTGAAGTGCTGCGCAAGCTGGCGGTCGGCCAGCTGCAGCCGGGCAAGTACCAGCCGCGCCGCGAGATGGACGAAGGCAAGCTCTCCGAGCTGGCCGATTCGATCAAGTCGCAGGGCGTGATCCAGCCGATCCTGGTGCGCCAGCTGCCGGCGGGCAACTACGAAATCGTCGCCGGTGAGCGCCGCTGGCGCGCATCGCAGCTGGCCGGGCTGGACGAAGTGCCGGTGGTGGTGCGCGAGCTGGAAGACCGCACCGTCATCGCGATGGCGCTGATCGAGAACATCCAGCGCGAAGACCTCAACCCGCTGGAAGAAGCCGAAGCGCTGCAGCGCCTCATCAGCGAATTCACCCTGACCCACGCCGAGGCCGCCGAGGCCGTCGGCCGCTCGCGCGCGGCGGTGTCCAACCTGCTGCGCCTGCTGGAGCTGCCGGTGGCCATCCGCCTGCTGCTGGAAACCCGCCGCCTGGAAATGGGCCACGCCCGCGCGCTGCTGACCCTGGCCCCGGAACTGGCCGGCAAGCTGGCGCAGGAAGCGGCCGATGAAGGCTGGTCGGTACGTGAGGTCGAGCGCCGTGCGCAGGCCTTCGCCGCCGGCAAGGTGCCGAGCAACCGCCCGGTGGCCACGCCGAAGGTGCAGCAGGCCGACATCGCCTCGCTGGAAACCGAGCTGTCCGAATCGCTGGGCACCAAGGTGGCCATCAACCACGGCCGCGGCGGCAAGGGCAAGCTGATCATCCACTACACCGATCTGGACACGCTGGACGGCGTGCTGGAAAAGCTGCGCACCCGCCAGGGCTGAGCGCGGCATCGCTGCAACCGCGCGCGGCAGGAAGCGCGCACGCCGCGGGACGGCCCTGTGCCGCGGCTCATCCAGGGAGCAGGAATGAGCACTGAGATCGACGACGTCAGCCCGGGTGGCAGCCCGATCCTGCGCCACCGCCGGGAGAAGGACTTCACCCCGGCCCGGGGCGACTCGCACATCGAGGCCATCAGCGCGCACATCGAGTGCCATCTGGGCCCGATCTCCTGCGTATTCCACGAAATCATCTCCGACCTCGTGCACATCGACGTGCATGTGGTGCCGGCCAGCGAACGCTTCCCCTACCTGCGCCTGGTGACGTCGGGCATGAGCGACCTGCCCATGGCCACGCCCGAAGAGGTGGAGGTGCCGCAGTACATGGAACTGATGGTGACCCTGCCGGCCGACTGGCCGATCACCCAGGATGCCTTCGGGGACGAGCGCCATTACTGGCCGGTGCGCCTGCTGAAGACGCTGGCGCGCCTGCCGCATGAGTACGACACCTGGCTCGGCTTCGGCCACACCATTCCCAACGGCCACCCGGCCGAGCCGTACGCCCCCGGCGTGGGCTTCGACGGCGCGATCGTGCTGCCGCCGGTGACCACCCCCGAGGGCTTCGACACGCTGCAGCTGGAAGACGGCAGGACCATCGTGTTCATGTCCATCGTCCCGCTGTACCCGGAAGAGATGGACCTGAAGCTGCGGAAGGACACCGAGACCCTGTTGGACCGCTTCGATGCGAAGAACATCCAGGATGTGATCGTGCCGGGCCGGGTCAACGTCGCCAGGAAGCGCTTCGGTTTCTTCTGGGACCGGTAACATCCACCGTCTGAACTTCGTTGCAGAGCCTTTGCCATGACCATCCTGCTTACCGGCGCTGCCGGCTTCATCGGTGCCTACACCGCCCGCGCGCTGCTGGAGGCCGGCCAGGCCGTGGTCGGCCTGGACAACTTCAACGACTACTACGACCCGCAGATCAAGCGCGACCGCGTGGCCGCGCTGTGCCCGGGCCTGGACCTGCGCACCCTGGACCTGACCGACCAGCAGGGCCTGGCCGCGCTGTTCGATGAAGTGAAGCCGACCGCGGTGATCCATCTGGCCGCGCAGGCCGGCGTGCGCTATTCGCTGGAAAACCCGCACGCCTACGTCGACAGCAACCTTGTCGGCTTCGTCAACATGCTCGAGCTGTGCCGCCATCGCGGCGTGCAGCACCTGGTCTACGCGTCCAGCAGTTCGGTGTATGGTGATTCGGCTACGCCTCCGTTCTCCGAGGACCAGCGCGTGGACCAGCCGCGCTCGCTGTATGCGGCCACCAAGGCCGCCAACGAGCTGATGGCCTACACCTACGCGCAGCTGTACGGCCTGCATTCCACCGGCCTGCGCTTCTTCACCGTGTATGGCCCGTGGGGCCGGCCGGACATGGCGCCGCTGCTGTTCTCGCGCGCGGTGCTGGCCGGCAGGCCGATCGATGTGTTCAACGAAGGGCGCATGCAGCGTGATTTCACACATGTTTCTGACATTGTTTCGGGCATCCTCGGCGCCCTGGCGAACCCCAGCACCGAAACCGTGCCGCACCGGGTGTTCAACCTCGGCAACCATACGCCGGTCGAGCTGGAGCGCTTCATCAGCGTGATCGAGCAGGCCGCCGGCCGCCCCGCGCAGAAGGTCTACAAGCCGATGCAGCCAGGCGACATGGTGCGCACGATGGCGGACACCCGTCGCGCCCATGACGCTTTCGGCTTCGACGCGGTCACCCCGATCGAGCAGGGCCTGCCGCCGGTGGTGCAGTGGTGCCGCGAGTATTTTGGTGATCGTGCCTGAGGACGGACCCTCACACAGCCGGATTCATCTTCGGATAACCTCGGCTTCGGAGAATGCGCGGTCTTTGTATCCCTGCTGGCCGAGTGACCCATGAGCCAACCCGAGCTTTCCGTTGTCGTCCCGGTGTTCAACGAGCGCGACAACGTCGCGCCCCTCGTCGGGGAGATCGTGGCCGCACTGCGCGGCCAGGTGCCGTTCGAGATCGTCTACGTGGACGACCATTCGCGCGACGACAGCCTGGCCGTGCTGCAGGGCCTGAAAGCCAGCACGCCCGAGCTGCGCGTGCTGCACCATGTCAGCCAGAGCGGGCAGAGCACCGCCGTACGCACCGGCGTGCGCAACGCCCGTGCCCCCTGGATCGCGACCCTTGATGGCGACGGCCAGAACGATCCGGCCGATATCCCCAAGCTGCTGGCCGCACGGCAGAGCGCCGATGCACAGGTGAAGCTGTTCGCCGGCTGGCGCGTCAACCGCCAGGACAGCGGCAGCAAGCGCTGGGCCAGCAAGTGGGCCAACGCGATCCGCGCGCGCATGCTGCGCGACGATACGCCCGACACCGGTTGCGGCATCAAGCTGTTCGAGCGCGAGGCCTTCCTCGACCTGCCGTACTTCGACCACATGCACCGCTACCTGCCGGCGCTGATGCAGCGAGCCGGCTGGAAGACCACCAGCGTGCCGGTCAACCACCGCCACCGCACTGCCGGCGTATCCAAGTACAACAACCTTGGCCGCGCCCTGGTCGGCATCCGCGACCTGCGCGGCGTGGCATGGCTGATCACCCGCAGCAAGCGCACGGCGGTGGAGGAGCGTTGATGGACCTGGAACTGCACTGGCTCGACCAGCCGCTGACCTGGTTGTACTGGACCGGCCTGCACGTGACCGGCTGGAAGCTGATCGGCTATACCGGCGCGTTGATGTTCGGCGGCCGCTGGCTGGTGCAGTTCGTGGCCTCCAAGCGCGCCGGCAAGCCGGTCATCCCGCGCCTGTTCTGGTACATGAGCGTGGTCGGCAGCCTGATGACGCTGAGCTATTTCCTGTTCTCGGCCAAGCAGGATTCGGTGGGCGTGCTGCAGAACCTGTTCCCGGCGTTCACGGCGTTGTACAGCCTGCACCTGGACATCCAGCACCGCGGCTGGAAGCGGGACAAGGCGAGCCACTGAGGCCAAGGGTCGGATCCCCGGCGCATCCACGCATGGCGTGGATCTACTGCATGTTCGTTGGTAGCGCCGGGCCATGCCCGGCGGAGGCATCCGTTTCCGCGTTGCCCGCTACCACGCGCCTGCGGCGCGTGCGCGCTGTGGGTAGAGTCGACTGTCAGTCGACTTCCGCGCGAAGCGCGAGGTTTGCCCGACCTTGTGGAAGAGCAGCCGACGAACAGTCGGCTCTACCACGCGCCTGCGGCGCTGGGGTCCCGGCCTGCGGCCGGTCCCCGGTCCTGCCTGCGTAGCAGGCAGGACCTTCGTCCCATGCCACAGGCGGTGCACGGTGCGATCATCGGGATCTGCCTTCCCGGGAACCTGTGCTCGTGAAAACCCGCCTTGCCGTTGCTCTGCTGATTGCCCTGTCCGCCCCTGTGGTCGCCCTCGCTGCCCCGCCTGCCGTCGCTCCGGCCAGCATGGCCACCGGATCGGCGGCCGATGCCGCCTTCCGTGCCCTGTACGAGAAGGAGTGGACGTGGCGCCAGGACGGCGGCGGCGAAGCCAGCGAGGACGAGGATGCACCGGCCAACGCCACCCGCATGCCCGATGTCGGCCCGGCCGCGCAGCAGGCCCGCCTGAAGGTCTGGGACGAAACCCTGGCCGCGCTGAAGAAGATCGACCCGAAGGCCCTGTCGGCCGACAACCAGGTCAACTACGCGATCTACCGCGACCAGGTCTTCAATCTGGCCGAAGCGACGCGCCTGCGCACCTACGAGATGCCGTTCAATTCGGATTCCTCGTTCTGGTCCAACCTCTCCTTCATGGCCCGGCGCGAGATGAAGACCGCGCAGGACTACCGCAACTACATCGCCCGCCTGAACGATGTGCCGCGCTACTTCGGCCAGCAGACCGACAACATGCGCGCCGGCCTCAAGCGCGGCTTCAGCGTGCCGCGCGCGGTGCTGGACGGCCGCGAGGTGTCCATCGCCACTGTCGCCGAGCTGAAGGACCCGACCGCGTCGCCGCTGTATGCGCCGTTCAAGAAGCTGCCGGCGAGCATTCCCGCCGCCGAACAGGCCACCCTGCGCGAACAGGCCGCAGCGGCCATCAGCGGCAAGGTGGTGCCGGCCTTCCAGCAGCTGCGCACCTTCTTCGTCAGCGAATACGTGCCGCAGGCGCGCACCACCCTGGCGGCCGAGGCCATGCCCGGTGGCAAGGCCTTCTACAAGCAGCAGATCCACGAATACACCACGCTGGACCTGTCGCCCGACGAGATCCACCGCATCGGCCTGGGCGAAGTGGCGCGCATCCAGAAGGAGATGAACGACATCATCCAGCAGGTGCAGTTCAAGGGCAGCTTCGCCGAATTCCTGACCTTCCTGCGCACCGATCCACAGTTCTACGCCAAGACCCCGGAAGAGCTGCTGTCGCGCGCCGCGTGGATCTCCAAGCGTGCCGACGGCCAGCTCGGCCGGTTCATGACCCTGCCGCGTGCCCGCTTCACCATCGTGCCGGTGCCGCCGGACATCGCCCCGTTCTGGACCGCCGGCCGCGGCGGCATGGGCACCTACTGGGTCAATACCTACGACCTGCCGTCGCGCCCGCTGTACAACCTGCCGGCGCTGACCCTGCATGAGTCCGATCCGGGCCATGCGCTGCAGGGGGCGATCGCCTCCGAGCAGAAGGACCTGCCCGAGTTCCGCCGCAACGCCTACATCTCCGCCTATGGCGAAGGCTGGGCGCTGTACTGCGAGAAGCTGGGCGTGGAAATGGGCATCTACGAAACCCCGTACGAGGATTTCGGCCGCCTGACCTACGAAATGTGGCGCGCCGCGCGCCTGGTCATCGACACCGGCGTGCACAGCAAGGGCTGGACCCGCGCGCAGGCCATCGCCTACCTGCGCGACCACACCGCGCTGAGCGAGCATGAAGTGACCACCGAAGTGGACCGCTACATCTCCTGGCCGGGCCAGGCGCTGAGCTACAAGCTGGGCGAGATCGCCATCGTGCGCCTGCGCGCGCAGGCCGAGAAGGAACTGGGCGACAGGTTCGACATCAAGGGCTTCCACGATGTGATCCTGAAGCAGGGCTCGGTGCCGCTGCCGGTGCTGGAACAGCAGATCCAGGCGTACATCGCCGAGCGGAAGAAGGCCTGAGCCTGGGCCCGGGGTCGGATCCCTTTCCACCGGAAAGGGCTCCGACCCCAACGCACCTCAGCGCTTCACCAACCGCCCGGCAAACGTCGGCAGCACCAGCAACGTCAGCACCGTGGCGGTGATCAGACCACCGATCACCACCGTCGCCAGCGGCTTCTGCACCTCCGCGCCGGCACCGCTGGCGATGGCCATCGGTATGAAGCCGACGATGGCCACCAGGGCCGTGGTCAGCACCGCGCGGATGCGGCTGGCGGCACCATTGATGGCCGCCTGCATCGGCAGGTCACCACCCTCCAGCCGCTCGCGGATCGCCTGCATCAGCACCAGGCCGTTCAAGGTCGCCACGCCGGAGACGGCGATGAAGCCCACTGCCGCCGACACCGAGAACGGCATGCCACGCAGCAGCAGGGCGAGGATGCCGCCGACCAGGGCCAGCGGCACGCAGCTGAACACCAGCAGCGCTTCCCTGCCGCTGCGCAGGGCCATGAACAGCAGGCCGCCGATCAGCAGGAACACCACCGGCACCACGGTGGCCAGCCGCTTCTCCGCGCGCTGCAGGTTCTCGAACTGGCCGCCCCAGCGCAGGTAGGCACCGGCCGGCAACGCCACGTCGGCCACCGCCGCCTGGGCTTCGCTGACGAAGCCACCGAGATCGCGGCCGCGCACGTTGGCCTGCACCACGACGCGACGGCTGCCGTCGCTGCGGCTGATCTGGTTCGGCCCTTCGCTGACGCTGATGCGCGCCAGCGAGGACAATGGCACCACCTGGCCCGACGGCGTGGCGATCGGCAGCGAGGCCAGCTGGTCCGGGTCGTTGCGTGCGGCATCGTCCAGACGCACCACCACATCGAAGCGTCTGTCGCCTTCGAAGATGCGGCCGGCCGCGGTACCACCGATGCCGGTGGACAGCGCGTCACTCACGTCCGCCGCAGTCAGCCCGTACTGCGCGGCCGCGACGTGGTCGATCTTGACGTTGAGCGTAGGCAGGCCGGAAATCTGCTCGACCCGCACATCGGCCGCACCCTGCACCGCACGCAGCTTGAGTGCGACCTGGTCGGCTACCTTCTGCAGTTCGGCGAAATCATCGCCGTAGATCATCACCGCCAGATCCGTGCGCACGCCGGAAATCAGCTCGTTGAAGCGCAGTTCGATCGGTTGGCTGAACTCGAAACTGTTGCCCAGCTGCTGCCCGGCCAGCTGCTCGAAGCGCGCGACCAGCGCCTCCTTGTCCAGCGTCGGATCGGGCCAGTCCGTGCGCGGCTTCAGCACGATCACGCTGTCGGAGATGTTGGTCGGCATCGGGTCGATCGCGGCCTCGGCGGTACCGGTGCGCGAGAACACGGTTTCCACTTCCGGTTGCTGGGCAATCGCCCTTTCCAGCGCCAGCTGCATCGCCAGCGACTGTTCCAGCGAGGCGGACGGTACGCGCAGGGCCTGCATCGCCACGTTGCCTTCGTCCAGGGTCGGCATGAATTCGCGGCCCAGCAGCGAAAACGAACCGATACCCACCACCACCATCATCACCGCACCGGCCAGCACCGTACGCGGGCGGGCGACCGCGCTGCGTACCACCGGCTCGATGCGCGCACGCAGCACGCGGATCAACCCGGTTTCGTGTTCGCCCCCATCGGCATGCGCATCGCCGTCCTTCGCCTTCGGCTCGCGCACCAGCAGCGCGGCCATCGCCGGCACGAAAGTGAAGGAGAAGATGAAGGCACCGACCAGGGCCAGCATGAAGGTCGCCGCCATCGGGTGGAACGTCTTGCCCTCCACGCCTTCCAGCGTGAGGATCGGTGCGAACACCAGCAGGATGATCAACTGGCCGAACGCCGCCGGCCGCGCCATCTTCATTGCCGAATCGGCGGCCACGCGCAGGCGCTCCATCGCGGTCAGCGCACGCCCCAGCTCAGCGCGGCGCTGGCCCAGCATCAGCAGCGTGGACTCGATCACGATCACCGCGCCGTCCACCAGGATGCCGAAATCCAGCGCGCCCAGGCTCATCAGGTTGCCGCTGATGCCGAAGCGGTTCATGCCGATCACCGCGAACAGGAACGACAGCGGAATCACCAGTGCCGTGATCGCCGCCGCGCGCAGGTTGCCCAGCAGCAGGAACAGCACCACCACCACCAGCAGCGCGCCCTCGGTGAGGTTCTTCGCCACGGTCCTGATGGTGGCATTGACCAGTTCGCTGCGGTCCAGCACCGGCACTGCGACGATGGACGGCGGCAATGAGGCATTCACCTGCTGCAGGCGCGCGGCGGCCGCCTGCGCCACGGTGCGGCTGTTGCCACCGGCGATCATCAGCGCGGTACCGAGCACGGCTTCGTGGCCGTTGCGGCTGGCCGCACCCAGGCGTGGCGCACGGCTCAGGGCCACCTCGGCTACATCCGCCACGCGCACGACCATGCCGTTGCGCGTGGCCACCGGTGCCTGCGCCAGATCGTCGGTGGTCAGCGCCAGGCCATCGGCACGCACCACCAGGCCCTCGCCGGCTCGCTGCACGAAACCCGCACCGGCCTGTACGTTGGCGCGCTGCAGGGCAGTGACCAGGTCCGCCAGGCCGAGGCCGTGAGCGGCCAGTCGGGCGCTGTCCGGGTGCACGCCGTACTCCTTGACGTAGCCGCCGACCGTATCGACACCGGCCAGCCCCGGGCTGGAACGCATCTGCGGCGCGATGATCCAGTCCTGCACGGTGCGCAGGTAGGTGGCGCGTTCTTCCGGCGTGCGCAGCAGGGTGCCTTCCGGCGTGCGGTAGACCTCACCGGCCTGCCATCCGGCCTCACCGGGCCTGGCCAGCGTAGCCGGATCGAACGCGGTGAAATCCACCGTCCACATCAGCACCTCGCCGAGGCCGGTGGTGACGGGCGACAGCATCGGCGCTGCGCCGTCGGGCAGGTCACCGGAGGCTTCGCGCATGCGCTCGGCCACCTGTTGGCGGGCGAAGTAGATGTCGGTGGCATCGGTGAAGATCGCGGTGACCTGCGAGAAGCCATTGCGCGACAGCGAACGCGAGGTGGTCAGGCCGGGAATGCCGGCCAGCGCGGTTTCCAGTGGGTAGGTCACCTGCCGCTCGATCTGTTCCGGCGTCAGCGCCGGCGCCACCGTGTTGATCTGCACCTGGCGGTTGGTGATGTCCGGCACCGCGTCGATCGGCAGCTTGCCCAACTGCAGCAGGCCCACGGCCGCCAGCAGCGCGGCGGCGAACACAACCAGCCAGCGGTGGCGCACCGCTGTTTCAATGATCAGCTTGAACATGGTCGCCTCCTCAGTGGCCGTGCTCGGCTTCGCCCTTGGCCAGTTCGGCCTTGAGCAGGAAGGCGTTGGCACCGGCGATGCGCTCGTTGCCGGTCAGGCCGCCGAGGATCTCGATGCGGTCACCGGCACGGCGGCCGGCCAGCACCGGCTGCGCCCTGAAGCCGCCGTCGACGGCGACGAACACCGCGCTGCGGCCATCGACGTTCTGCACCGCATCGGCGGGGACGCTGAGCGAGCCCTCCTGGCCTTCGGTGACCACCACCGCCGATACCGGCGAACCGGCCGGCGGCAGCGCAGCGCCCACCGGCATGGCACGGATCACCGCGACGCCGCCCTGCTGGCGCACATCGGCGGCCGAACCGGTGACGGTGGCGGTGAAGCTGCCACCCGGCACGCTCACTTCCAGCGTCATGCCGGGCGTGACCTGTGCGGCCAGTGCCGGCGGCGCGGTGAACACCAGTTCGTTCATCGCCGGATCGGCGACATCGGCCACGACGCTGCCGGCAGCGACGACGCCACCCGGGGTGACCTGCACGTTGCCGACGATGCCGGCTACCGGGCTGGTGATGCGCACGCGGCCACTGGCGTCGGGCGCACCGTTGGCGGTCGCCTGGGCCTGTGCGGCGTCCGCCTGCGCCTGCGCAGCCATGGCCCGCGCATGCGAGGTTTCCAGATCCTGGCGTGCGACCACGCCTTGTTCCACCAGCGCCTTGTCACGACCGTGGGCCAGGCGTGCGGCCTTGGCTTCGGCGGCGGCGGCCAGCGCGTTGGCGCGGAACACGGCCGCCTCACCGCTGACCACGATGGCCAGGGCCTGGTTCTGCTTCACCGCCGTGCCCGGTGCCACCAGTACGCGTTCTACGCGGCCGGTCACGGTCGAGGCCACCGAGGCGCGCGCACCGATCGATGGCTCGACCCGCCCGGACAGGCGGGTGGAGCCACCGCCACCGCGGCCAATGGCGACCACCTCGATGGCAGACGCCTTGATCTGTTCCGGCGTGAGCTGCACCACGCCTTCATCGGCGTCGGGTGCGGCGGCGTCGGGCGTGGCTTCAGCGCTGCCCGGTGCATGGCCGTGGCCGTCGTCGGCGGCAGCCGGTGGAGCCTGTGCAGTGCCAGTGCAGCCGGCCAGCAGCGCGCTCAACAGCGCCACGGACAGCAACGAACAAGTGCGGGAAAACATCAGTGAACCTCCACGAACGGGGCGCGCCCTTCCAGGCGGGCAAGATCGATTTCGGCGCCGACGCGCGACAGGCGCGCATCCACGGCGGTGCCGCGGGCGGCGATGAGGGCGCTGCGCGTGCTGCGCAGTTCCAGCTGCGAGATGCGTCCGGCATCGAAGCCGATGCGGGCCAGCCGGTAGGCTTCCTCGGCGGCGGCCACGCTTTCATCGGCGGCGCGTGTGCGGCTGCCGGCGGCCTTCAGTCCGGCCACGGCCGAGAGGCGTTCGGCCTCGCTGTCGCGGCGTTGCTGGTCCAGGCGCGCCTCGGCCGCGCGCTGTTCGGCACTGGCCGCGCGGATGCCGCCGCGGTTGCGGTCGAACAGTGGGATGGAGAGGCTCACCCCCAGCTTGTAGGCCTGTTCGCGATCCTCGCGGAAGCGCGTCTGCGCGGCGGTCACGCTGAGGTCGGGCAGGGCACGCTTGCGCTCCACCTCGACAAGGCGCGTGCTGGCCTGTGCTTCGGCTTCGGCAATGCGCACCGCCAGCGCGGCATCCCCGCTTCCACGCGGCAACGGCGGCGTGCGGTCCAGCAGGCTGCTGTCGATCGACTGCACTGGCGCATCCAGCAGCGCGGCACCGGCCAGCCGCGCCAGTGCGGCATCGCGGTAGGCCTGCGCTTCATCCAGCGCGGCGGTGGCGTTGGCCACCTCGCTCTGCGCCTGCACCGCACGCAGCTGCGGTTCGCGGCCCTGCCTGACCATCGCGTTGACGGCGTTGGCGTCAGCACGGGTGAGGGTCAGCGCCTCTTCGGCCAAGGCGTAGCGGCGCAGTGCACTTTCCGCCTGTGCGTACACCGCCGCCAGCTGGCTGGCCACATCGCTGCGGCTTTGGGTACCCCGCAGGTTGGCTGCCTGTGCCTCGGCACGCGCGGCACGGACACGCGCGCCGCGCTGGCCCCAGATTTCCAGCGGCTGGGACAGGGTGAGCACGGTATCGGCCCTGCCCATGCCGCCGTAGGAGCCGGTGCCCCAGGCGTTTTCGGCGGACCAGGAAAGGGATGGGTTGGGCAACGCACGGGCCTGGTCGGCACGCGCGTCGGCGGCCTCGGCCAGGGCGGCGCCGACGCGGGCGCCGGGCAGCTGGTCCAGGCGTTCAAGCAGGGTGTCGTAGGAAGGGGCGGCTTGTGCCATTGCCTGCATTGCCGGGGCAAGGCCCAGCAACATGGCAATGACCCGCCCGGCCGCACGCAGCGACCGAGGTGTCAGGTTCGACATGAAAAATATCCGGAGGTGAGGGGAACGGAAGCCCGCGATTGCGGGACGCGCTCAACTCACGCCCGGGGAGGACGCTTCAGTTCATCCTGCGCGACGGCATAGGCCGCGCTGTCACCGGCCGGCATCCAGCGTGCCGGCAGCGGCGTGCCGAAGGCGGCAACGGTGCCGGCCGGCAGGCTCAGGTTGGAATGGTGGCAGTGGTTATGGCTGCAGGCACCGGTGTGCGTGCCGTCACTGTCGCCGTCTGCGTCGTCGGACGCGGATTCAACATGGGCCGCGACCGTGTCATGCGGCTCCACCGCACAGGCCAGCACATCGGCCACCGGCACGACCACGAATGCCGCCATCAGCAGCATCAGCAGGGTCGAACGGAGGTGGCGGGCAATCCAGCGCATGGAGGCAGGCTAGCAAGCAGTTTCCGGTGGATACAATATCAATGGCCGGGTCGGATCCCCCTGTAGAGCCGAGCCCATGCTCGGCTGCACCCGTGCGGCTGTTGCGCCGCCACGCACCATCGTTGAGGATCGGGATTCATCACCAGGGAAGGAACGATGACCGCACGCATTGCCGCAGCAGGCCTGCTGCTGATACTGGCCAGTCCCGTCGCAGTCGCCGCCGAGGATGTCTACGTGGAATTCCTGTGGGCGCCGACGCCGGCAGATGCCCTCGCACGCTCGCAGACCCAGCTGTTCATTGCAGATGGCCACCACGATCACCGCATCTGTGTGGCCGCCAATCTCGTCGATACCGACGTGGCGGGCCTGCGCATCGACGTCCGTGATGCCAAGGGCGTGCAGGTCTCGCGCACGGCCCACGAGGACTACCGGGGCCGCAAGAAGTGCTATGCCGCTGACCTTGGCAGTACCGGCGCGGCCGGGATGTGGACCATCGATGCCGTGCTGGGGGATGGACGCCGTGGCAGCGCGCAGATCCGCGTGGATCCGACGCTGGAGGCGTCGCCCCTGTACCTGCGGCATGACCAGCCCTACGTGGCAGGACGGCCGAACTACGACGCCTCCGTTCCGCCGGCCGAGTGGGTGGGCAAGCTCGTCTGGGCGATGGACGTGGATGCCGCAGGCAAGGTGACCCATGTCGAGGTGGAGACCGCCGAAGGCGTCGGCGAGCGCCTGCGTGAGCGCGCGCTGGCGGCCGGGTGGCTGACCCGGTTTGGCCCTGACCCGGCGCGTGCGACGACACCATTGCGGTGGCGCCGCACACTGGAGTTTGCTCCGGAATGATGGCCGCGCGGGGGCAGTGCCCTTCGTATGGGTAGTGCCGGCCGCTGGCCGGCAACCTCACGAGCGCAGGCAATCGCCTGCCATTGCCGGCCAGCGGCCGGCACTACCGGTCTGCAGGCAGCTTCGCAATCACCTTGATCTCGAACTGGAACCCATACAGCCAGGTCACGCCGATGCCGGTCAGGGTCGGGTGCGGCGCTTCGCCCCAGTACTCGGGCACGATGGCCCAGGCCTTCTCGAAGTTCGTTTCCGGGTCGACCATGAACACGGTTACGTCGATCACGTCATCGAAGCTGCAGCCAGCGGCGGCCAGCACCGCATTGAGGTTGTCGAAGGCGCGGCGCACCTGGGTCTCGAAGTCCGGTTCGGGCGAGCCGTCCTCGCGGCTGCCGACCTGGCCGGAGACGAACAGGAAGCCATTGGAACGGATGGCGGGCGAGTAGCGGTTGCGCTCGTACAGGGCCTGTCGGCCGGCGGGAAAAACGACATCACGGTGCGTCATGGGGGGCTCCAAGCGGGAGGTTCCCATCTTGCGCACCGGATCTGTCTGGATAAACGGCGATGATCGGCCTAGATTGATTGCCAATCCCAAACAATCACGGCCAGCCCATGGACCGTTTCGAGGCGATGCGCGCCTTCGCCCGCGTGGTGGAAACCGGCAGCTTCACCCGTGCCGCGCACACCCTGCAGGTCAGCCGCACCACGGTCACCCAGCTGGTGCAGCAGCTGGAAGCGCACCTGCGGCTGCGCCTGCTCAACCGCACCACGCGGCGGGTCAGCGTCACCGCCGATGGCGCGGCCTACTACCCACGCATCGCGCGCCTGCTGGCCGAGCTGGAAGAGGTGGAGGGCGGCCTCGGCGATGCCGCCAGCCAGCCGCGCGGGCGCCTGCGCATCGACGTGCCCGGTCCATACGCGCGGCTGCAGCTGGTGCCGGCGCTGCCGGATTTCCACGCGCGCTATCCGGACATCCAGCTGGACATCGGCGTCAGCGACCGCGAGGTCGATGTCATCGCCGACAACGTGGACTGCGTGATCCGTGGCGGTGCGCCTGCCGATCCGGCGCTGGTGGCGCGGCCACTGGCCAGCTTGCCGATCGGCTTCCACGCCAGCCCTGCGTACCTGCAGCGCTTCGGCATGCCCGCGCACCCACGCGCGCTGGAAGGGCCGGACCATCACATGGTCGGCTTCCTCAGCCCGCGCACCGGTCGCGCACGCGTGTTCCTCGCCCAGCGCGGTGATGAGCGCATCGAGGTGCAGGGTCGGCATTCGGTGGGCTTCGATGATGGCAATGCCTACCTGGCTGCCGGTGTGGCGGGCCTGGGCGTGGTTGCGCTGCCCAGCTACATGGCCGCGCCGCACGTGGCCAGCGGCGAACTGCGGCCGGTGCTGCAGGACTGGCAGCTGCCGCCGATGCCGATGCACGTGATGTTTCCGCCGAACCGGCACATGAGCCAGCGCCTGCGGGTGTTTATTGACTGGGCGGTGGAGGTGTTGGGGTGACACGCCAATTTCGCAAAGCAAGATGGTCTATCTATTGAGGCACTTTCGAAGCGAAGCGAAGCCAATGTTCTTCACAGCAATGCCCCTGCTCATCGCTAGAAACGGACAATGAGATGCCAAAAAATTGTGTTGTATGTGTGAGATATGATCTATGACTTTTGATCTCAATGATTGATCATTAAGTGCGCGAAGGGAGGCTGATGTTGCATCATTGAGGATCGACACCGCGTACAGCAGCATCGTCGCTGTGGTTTTTCTTCTGGCATTAAGAGGGTCTCGCCTGAGTCCATAAATTTCAATTGAGTTCCTTCCTTTGGTGCTCCTGCTGGATCCGACTTTCCTTGCAGATATATGCCCTTCGTTATCAAACTCCAAATGCAGGGTCGGGTCGTCATTACAGGGATCAAGAAGAAGTCTATAAGGCTCTTCAGAGTTAATGTGGTTGCCGCGAGAGATTCGCTTTGATTCATCGATCAAAGGAAACAGGTTCCGCTTCCCACTGACCCTCAGAGAGTTCTCCGCATCCGGAAAGTCGCCGGCATGGATATGCGTTTCCCCGCGATTGCAGTGCTGGCACGAGTATATTAGATTGCTCCAGTCGGCACCGAGCCAGTAGTACCCATCCCCCGAAATTTTTACTTTACCCCTCTCATCAATTGTGTCGAGACGGCCTTTTGGTCGGAAGTGTTCTACGTCACTTGCCGCACCGCCGTAGTCGATTTCACAGAACCCACACTTATTGTTGAATAATTTTTTAAGGCGACTCTTGACCTCGGCCCTTGAATATACTTTGTATGTAAATCCTAGTTTTCTGTCATTTCCTTCGAAGTAATCGATGGCTAGTTGTGTCTCGGAAGATCCATCGCTTGCTATGTCAGTGCGAAGGCAGTCTGGAATAGTGACGGCGCTTCTGTTTACTTTAATCATGATTGTCTCGCATGCTTTCTGCAAGGCTCTCAATCAACGACAGGCTCTCTTCGGAAGTCAGATCGTCCTGCTCCCCTCTCTTTCGAGTCGCGATAAATTTGTCAATGACCTTGTACATTATTCTGTCGCGTTCCAAGAGGTGGGGAGCATCAAACGAAGCTACCTGTAGTTCGAGTTCGCGAAGTCTATCTGGGTTAGGGTTATCTGAATCAAGCAGACCATAGTATTCGTCGAATGTTTGCTTGAGGCGGAGGCTCAATGTGCTGCCTAATCCAAAGTTTGGCGAAGTTAGAACCTCGTCAATTCTCATCATATCAGTTGATTTTGGCGCGTTTCGAATGCTTGCGCCGCCCGACGAAGATCTGGTGATGATGGATATTTCATCATAATCAAAGTCTTGAAGGCAAAGTGGGTCATGCGTAGTTGTAATAAATTGGATGCGGGGAAATGCATCTCGGAGAGCGGGAACTATTCTCATCTTCCAGACGGGGTGTAAGTGATTCTCGATCTCGTCTATTATTACTATTCCCTCCGCAGATGCAGAGTCCTCCCATTTATAAAACATTGTCTGCATGATGTCACAGGCTAGGCCAAGCATTGCCTTGTACCCGTGGCTCAGAGTACTTACGGGTCGCCTTTCTCCGTTGACTAGCATGTGAATCGACTTTTCTTTGTTTCCACTCGCTGGGCGATCAATGATTACTTCGTCTGGTAAGTCGAGTATCTTCTTGATTGCCGCAGCTGCGTAATCGAACTTATGTGCTGGTAAGGCCATGAGCCAAGGTGAAGATTCTCTAAGGGGGGAGAATGGGTCGAAGAGGTTAAGCGCTCTGGAGTCGCTTTTTTCCTGGGGAGGCGTGTGATTAACATCCGCTTGCAATCTGGTCGCCCCGTAGGCAAGCAAAGTGACGCTGGACTCTTCTCGTTTTCTCTCTACTTTTCCATTCGGAAGGATTTTTGCTGAGTTGATCTTTGCGTTGTCGAATCTAACAATCAGCTCCCCTGGGCGTTCGGGGTGCGTTAGCATGCTGGTCGTATCAATGTGGTCTACTAGAGACTGGCTGTCATACATTGCTACCGCGATGGCCTTCAGAATAGATGTCTTGCCAGTACCATTCTCTCCAACCAGTGCAATGCATGGTGCACGGTTTGCGCTTCTGTAAGGGATCGACACTTCTATGTCGCCAAGCCCAAACAACCCAGAAATCGTTATTGAACTGACGAGAGGGAAACTGTCTGGAGCGCTGGGCGGAGATGTCTCAGAGGCATCCTTGTCGACGACACTGGGCTCTTCTCGTCGAAGTACGGGCCAGCTACGGCTATGGCCTTTCAGGAGGGCGAAGTAACGTGCCATTCCTGCAAATTCTCGTGAGGCTTGTGAATTTTCTATCCACGATTCTCCTCGGCTACTAAAATTAGCTAGCGCCTGCTCTCTCTTGTGTAGCAAAGGGGATCGATTCAGCTTGATGGTTGCTATGGTGTGCTCGCCAAACAAACTTAGTGGAATCACCCTTCCGTCGCTGGTGTATTCAAAGTGCTTGGAAGGATCAAGCCTAAAGGGATTGATTATCAAGGGGACTTCTACCGGGTCGAAGTCCGTGCGCACACCTATGGGGATTCTTTCGTTCGCAACGGGGAAGTTGTTGCCTTTAAAGAAATTGCATTGCTGGCATGAAGGAAACAGATTATTCCAGTCGTAAGCGAGCCACCAATAGTGGGGGCTGGAGATGGCCCCCGACGAGTCAACGGCGCCGCCTGAAGGTCGAAATCGATCGATGACACTGTCTTCAGGATCCAAGAGTTGTTCGCAGTAGGCACACTTTCCGTGGGATTCGATAAGAAGTGCACGCTTAAGCTCGCTTCGATGAAAAAAGTCAAATTGAGGGCGTGACTGTCTTACAGTTCGGATATCCAAATCGTAGTGCGACCTCGCTCTCTGAAGCACCTGCGCATACTTGGGATTTTGAAGTGCGGCGGGTTCTTTTGCTTTCTCAAGTCCTATCATCTTGATGCTCCCTAGTTGCTGCTCATTGACCGTACAAAAATGAACGCCTACCGCAGGCTTATATCTTGCCTCTGTAGCTGAATGCACTGCTTGGAGCAAGGGGCGGTTGCAGCAAGGGGACCTTGTGGGGAGAGGCTTGACTCAGCGCTTGCGCAAGTGCTTGAACCCGTGCATAATGCGCGGCTCGCTGTGTCCGGTTTTCTACCGGGCGGCGCCCCCGGAAGCACGTCCCCGGCCGCCCAACGCCAGCGTAACCCTTTGATTCTCTTGACGTGTGGTGGGCAACCACCGAGGCCGCCGTCTCCCGGGCTACGGGCTGACACAACTTACTATCGAGGTGCGCAATGTCCCGCGTATGCCAGGTTTCCGGCAAGCGAGTGCAGACGGGTAACAACGTCTCGCACGCCAACAACAAGACCCGTCGTCGTTTCCTGCCGAATCTGCACGAGCGCCGCTTCTGGGTTGCCAGCGAGAACCGCTGGGTGAAGCTTCGTGTTTCCGCGCATGCACTGCGCACCATCGACAAGAACGGTATCGATTCCGTTCTGGCTGAGCTGCGTGCGCGCGGCGAAAAGGTCTGAGGAGTAGACGATCATGGCAGGCAAGCGCGATAAGGTCCGTATGATTTCGACCGCTGGTACCGGTCACTTCTACACGACCGACAAGAACAAGAAGAACACCCCGGGGAAGATGGAATTCTCCAAGTACGATCCGGTCGTGCGCAAGCACGTCCCGTACAAGGAAGGCAAGATCAAGTAATCCGCAAGGATTGCTGGTCGCTTCCGAAAGAACCCGCCCTCGTGGCGGGTTTTTTTGTGCTCCCAACCCGGTGGGTGCCAACCGTTGGTTGGCACGTCGCCGGAAGGCTGGGCAGAATGGCCCCCACACCTCCCGACGGGCGACGCGATGCTGTTCGAGTGGCTGCTGGGTTCGTACCTGCTGTTGATCGACTGGCTGATCCGGCTGGTCGCGCTGTGCTGGATTCCCACCCGCACCACGCCAGGGGCCGCGCGCAGCTGGCTGCTGCTGGTCGGCTTCGTGCCGCTGCTGGGCCTGCCGCTGTACCTGCTGTTCGGCCACCCGTGGCTGTCGCGCGAGCGCATCCGCCGGCAGGCCGAAGCGTCGCAGGTCATCCGCGAGGAACAGGCGCTGCAGCGCCGCCTGCGCTGGACGCCGAAGGCCGACACCGCCTGCGCCGAGATCGTGCCGCTGGTGCAGCGCCAGGGCGATTTCATGCCGGTGCATGGCAACGCGGTCGATCTGCTCACCGACTACGACGAATCGCTGCACACCCTCATCGCCGACATCGACCAGGCCGAGGACCGCGTCCATCTGCTGTATTACCTGATGTTCGACGACGCCGTGGGCGAGGCCATCGTCGAAGCGCTGCAGCGCGCCGCCGCGCGTGGCGTGCAGTGCCGCGTGCTGCTGGATGCGGTGGGCGCCAAGCGTGGCCTGCGTGCCTATCGCAAGCGCCTGCAGGCGCGTGACATCGAAGTGCGGGCGATGCTGCCCGGCGGCCTGCGCTGGCGCCGCAGCGGGCGCATGGACCTGCGCAACCATCGCAAGATCGCGGTCATCGACAACGAAGTGGCCTACATCGGCTCGCAGAACCTGGCCGGCCCCCGCTTCGTGCCCGGCCACCCCAACCGCGAACTGGTCGCGCGCGTGCGCGGCCCGGCGGTGGCGCATCTGGAAGCCGTGTTCGCCAGTGACTGGTACATGGAAACCGGCCAGCGCCTGGACGTGATCGCCGATGTGCCGGTGTGTGGCGATGACATCGCCACCCAGCTGCTGCCGAGCGGCCCGGCCTACCCGTACAGCAACGCGCGCGATGCGGTGGCGGCGCTGATCCACCTGGCGCGGCGGCGGCTGGTGATGGTCACCCCGTACTTCGTGCCCGACGAAGCGACGCTGAGCGCACTGCGCATCGCCGCGCTGTCCGGCGTGCAGGTGCAGCTGATCCTGTCGGCCAGCAACAACCAGCGGCTGACCTCGTGGGCGCAGGAGGCGTACTACGACGAGCTGTTGCGCTGTGGCGTGCAGATCGCCCTGTACGAGCCACAGTTCCTGCACGCCAAGCACATGAGCGTGGACGAGGACATCGCCGTGCTCGGCTCGATCAACATGGATATCCGCTCCTTTGCGCTGAATGCCGAGATCGGCCTGATCTGCTACGACCGCGCGCTGGTGCAGCAGCTGTGCGCCATCGAGGACGACTACCTGCGCCAGTCGCGCCTGTTGGACCTGGAGCAGTGGCGCAGGCGCCCGGCCTGGAAGCGCAGCCGCGAAGGCATCGCGCGGCTGGCCGATGCGTTGATGTGACGCCGCTGTAACCGCCCGCTCCGGCAACCCGGGGCGTCACCCGCCATGGCCTACAATCGGCGCATGACTGATTCACCGCGAAATGGCGAACTGGACCTGGCGATCATCGGCGGTGGTGCGGCCGGTGTGCTGGTGGCGATCCAGGTGTTGCGACAGGCCCAGGCGCCGCTGGCACTGGCCCTCTTCGAACCCGCTTCGCAGCTGGCCCAGGGCATTGCCTACGCCACGCCGTGGCCGGAGCACCTGCTGAACGTGCCGGCGGCGAAGATGAGTGCGTTCCCCGACCAGCCCGGCGACTTCCTTGATTACCTGCAGGCCGTGGATGCCTACCCGGGCGAGGCGCGCGCGCTGCTGGGTGAACGCTACGCAAGCCGCCACCATTTCGCCGCCTACCTGCAGCAGCGCCTGCAGGACGCGGCGGCCGCCAGCCCTGCGCAGCTGCAGGTGATGGCGCAGCCGGTGCTGGGCCTGCAGCCGGACGACCACGGTTACCGCCTGCAGCTTGGCGATGGCAGCACGCTGCACGCGGCACAGGCGGTCATCGCCACCGGCAACAGCATGCGCCCGCTGCCGGTGGCCGGCGCCGATGCGCTGCCCGCCGACGACGTGGTCGAGGCCTGGGACTATGACGGTGTGCGCACCCTGGCCGGCGCCCATGCGCTGGCCATCGTCGGTTCCGGCCTGAGCATGGCCGACACCGTGCTGGCGCTGGTGGCTGCCGGCCATACCGGTCCGCTGCACGTGATCTCGCGCCACGGCCTGCTGCCGCTGCCGCATGCGCATGGCGTGCTGCCTGATTTCGATGCGGGCGCGCTGCTGCCGATGACCCTGCGCCAGCGCGTGCACGCCCTGCGCGGCTTCGCCCGGCAGGCGCAGGCCGATGGCCAGCCGTGGCAGGGCGTGATGGATCGCATCCGCCCGCATGGCCAGGCACTGTGGTGCAGCCTGGACGAGGCCGACCAGCGGCGCTTCCTGCGCCATGTGGTGCGCTATTGGGATGTGCACCGCCACCGTATCGCCGAGGACGTTGATGCGCAGCTGCAGGCACTGCAGGCCCGTGGCCAGCTGCGCCTGCACCGTGCCCGCCTGCAGCGCGTCTGGCGCGAGGGCGACGTGCTGCGCTTGTCCGGTCGTGATTCCGCCGGTGCCGGGCAACAGTGGACGATCGCCGGGGTGGTCAATGCCACCGGCGTGGAAACCCGGGCGCGTGCGCTGCGCAACCCGCTGCTGCAGCAGTTGCTGGCCGATGGCCTGGCCCGCCCCGGGCCGCATGGGCTGGGCCTGGACAGCAGCGTGCCGGGCGACCGCCTGTGCAGCCGCAGCGGTGCAGCGCAGGCGCGGCTGGGCGTGCTCGGCAGCCTGCGCATCGGCAGCCTGTGGGAAAGCCTGGCCGTGCCTGAACTGCGTCAGCAGGCGCAGGCCCTGGCCGCCCAGGTGGTCGCAGGAGCCGCGACGGCGATGCCGTAAAATGGGGGCATGGATGTCTCCCACCTGCTCGATGGCCTGAACCCGGCCCAGCGCGAAGCCGTCTCCGCTCCCCCCGGCCACCACCTGGTGCTGGCCGGTGCCGGTTCCGGCAAGACCCGCGTACTCACCCACCGCATCGCCTGGCTGCATGAAGTCGAAGGCGTGCCGACCCACGGCATTTTTGCGGTGACCTTCACCAACAAGGCCGCTGGCGAGATGCGCCACCGCATCGACGCGCAGCTGCCCAATGGCAGCCGCGGCATGTGGATCGGCACCTTCCACGGCCTGGCCAACCGCCTGCTGCGCCTGCACTGGCAGGACGCCAAGCTGCCCGAAGGCTTCCAGGTCATGGATTCGGACGACCAGCTGCGGCTGGTCAAGCGCGTGGTGCAGGCGCTGGAAATCGACGACAGCAAGCATCCGCCCAAGCAGATCGCCTGGTGGATCAACGAACAGAAGGATGAAGGCCGCCGCCCGCAGCACATCCAGCCCGAGCCGCATGATGCGTGGCTGGAAACCATGCGCCAGGCCTACATCGAATACCAGGCGCGCTGCGATCGCGCCGGCCTGGTCGACTTCGCCGAGCTGCTGCTGCGCGCGCATGAACTGCTGCGCGACAATCCGGCACTGCTGGCGCACTACCGTGCACGCTTCCGCGAAATCCTGGTGGACGAGTTCCAGGATACCAACGCCATCCAGTACGCCTTCGTGCGCGTGCTGGCCGGGCACGAGGGCCATGTGTTCGTGGTCGGCGACGATGACCAGGCCATCTACGGCTGGCGCGGCGCCAAGGTCGAGAACGTGCAGGGCTTCCTGCGTGACTTCCCCGGTGCACAGACCATCCGCCTGGAACAGAACTACCGTTCCACCGCCAACATCCTCGGCGCGGCCAACGCGGTCATCGCGCACAACCCGGACCGCATCGGCAAGGAACTGTGGACCGACAGCGGCGACGGCGAGCCGATCGACCTGTATGCGGCCTACAACGAGATGGATGAGGCGCGCTACATCGTCGAGCGCGCGCGCCAGTGGGTGCGCGATGGTGGCAGCTACACCGAAGTGGCCGTGCTCTACCGCAGCAACGCGCAGTCGCGCGCGCTGGAAGAAGCGCTGCTGAGCGAGCAGGTGCCGTACCGCGTGTATGGCGGCATGCGCTTCTTCGAGCGTGCTGAAATCAAGGATGCGCTGGCCTACCTGCGCCTGCTGTCCAACCGCAACGATGATGCCGCCTTCGAGCGCGCGGTGAACACGCCCACCCGTGGCATCGGCGAGCGCACCCTGGACGAGGTGCGTCGCGAGGCGCGCGCGCAGGGTATCTCGCTGTGGGAGGCCACCATGCTGGTCACCCAGGGCACGGCGCTGGCCGCGCGTGCACGCAATGCGCTGGCCGGCTTCCTGGTGCTGGTGAACGAACTGCAGGCGCAGACCCTGCACATGACCCTCGCCGAGCGCGTGGACCATGTGCTGTCGCGCTCGCAGCTGCGCGAGCACTGGAGCAAGGAGAGCCGCAATTCGCTGGATTCGGAATCGCGCACCGACAACCTCGACGAACTGGTTTCGGTGGCCTCGCGCTTCCTGCGCCGCGCCGACGACATCGAGGAAGTGGGCGAGGACATGGACGAGCTGGTCGCGTTCCTGGCCTATGCCGCGCTGGAGGCCGGTGAAGGCCAGGCGCAGGCGGGCGAGGAGGGCGTGCAGCTGATGACCCTGCACTCGGCCAAGGGCCTGGAATTCCCGCTGGTGTTCCTGGCCGGCATGGAAGACGGCCTGTTCCCGAGCGCGCGTTCGCTGGAAGAAAGCGGCCGCCTGGAAGAAGAGCGCCGGCTGGCCTACGTGGGCATCACCCGCGCCCGGCAGAAGCTGGTGCTGTGCTACGCCGAATCGCGCCGCATCCATGGCCAGGACAACTACAGCCTGCCGTCGCGCTTCCTGCGCGAGATCCCGCGCGAACTGCTGCACGAAGTGCGCCCGAAGGTGCAGGTTTCGCGGCCGGCATCGCTGGGCAGCAGCCGGGTGATGGGCCACGCCTCGATCGAGGCCCCGCCACTGAAGCTGGGCGCGCTGGTCACCCATCCCAAGTTCGGCGAAGGCATGGTGACCGACTACGAAGGCAGCGGCGCCCACGCCCGCGTGCAGGTCGAGTTCGCCGATGCCGGCAGTAAGTGGCTGGTGATGGCGTATGCCAACCTGACGGTGATCTGATCTCCTGTAGAGCCGAGCCTATGCTCGGCTGCTTGCGCCGGGAAAATCAGCCGAGCATGGGCTCGGCGCTACAAGGACGAGTGGTCATGACCCGCAACGTGCTCTTTCTTTGCAGCCAGAACCGCCTGCGCAGCCCGACGGCCGAGCAGGTCTTCGCCGATTGGCCGGGGATTGAAACCGCCTCGGCCGGGCTGCTGGCCGACGCCGAGGAAGTGCTCAGCCCGGAGCTGCTGCAGTGGGCGGACCTGGTGTTCGTGATGGAGAAGGCGCACCGCAACCGCCTGTCCAGCCGCTACAAGGCATGGCTCAACGGCAAGCGGGTGATCTGCCTGGATATTCCCGATGACTACGACTACATGGACCCGGTGCTGGTCGAGCTGCTGAAGCGCAAGGTGGCGCCGTTCCTGCGCTGAGCACATCGAACCCCCGTAGAGTCGAGCTTGCTCGACTGCCTTGTGCCGCGCTGGAAGCAGTCGAGCAAGCTCGACTCTACAATGGGGCCTGAAATCTTCCAGGAACGCCCCCATGACCGAACCGACCCTGCACGTCACCGTGAAGTTGAATGCGAAGCTGCAGCCCGAGCATCGCCACGAGCTGTTCGAGGATCCGCTCGATGCGCTGCTGCAGGCGGCGAACCTGGGCGAACTGACCGGGGGTGGCACCGCAATCTCCGACCTGGGCGAAGTCGAGTACGGCGATATCGAAGTGGCGCTGGTCGATGCGGACGGCGTGCCGAAGCTGATCGACCTGCTGGAGCAGCTGGGCGCACCGAAGGGTTCGCAGGTGCAGCGTGTGGGCGAGGATGATCGCGCCTTCGGCGTCACCGAGGGCCTGGGCATCTACCTGGATGGCCTGAACCTGCCGGACGAAGTCTACGAACAGTGCGACTCCAACCACGTGTTCGAGCAGCTGTCCGACAACATCGATGGCCTGGGCGAGATCTGCAGCTGGTGGCAGGGGCCGACCGAGACCGCGCTGTACATGTATGGCGAATCGTTCGAGAAGATGCGTGATGCGATCGCGGAGTTCGTGGCCAGCTACCCGCTGTGCCAGAACGCGCGCATCGTGCAGATCGCCTGAGGGCTGGCCTCTACGGGTAGGTGCCAACCTTGGTTGGCACGGTGCCGCCGCGTGTGTGAAGCAGCCGAGCATGGCTCGGCTCTACAGAAGGCCGTCAGCGGCCCGCCGCCTGCTCTGCGTTCTCGCGCAGGGCCAGATGCTTGCCCACCTGGTAGCCGCCATAGAACATCACCAATGCGGCGGCGACGGCCAGCACGATGGCCCGTGGGGTGACCTTTGATGGCGGCTTGCGGTCCTGCATGCGCGTGCTCCCCGATGGCGGCGGCGTGCCGCGCGGCCATCATGCGCCGCGGCCGGCGGCCGGGCAAGCGCGGCGCTACGGCCCCGCCGGGCGCCGCACCTGCTCCCAGTCCAGGCCGAATTTCGCCAGGTATTTGCGCAGGCGGTCGGCGTCGTTGGTGCTGGCGCGCTGGGTGCGCGACACCGCAAACAGCTCGCGGCCGGCCGCTGACAGCGACTTCGCGTGGGCGCAGACCCGCACCACCTCTTCCAGCTGCACGCGGTCGAAGCGGTCCAGCTCATCCACGGCCGGGCCCAGCAGGGCCTCGAGCGCTGACGGCGCCTGGCCGCCGCGCCATTGCTGGCGCAGGCGCGCGATCTCATCATCGACGCCTTCGATCTGGATGCGCCCGGCGTTGGCCAACGTCGCCAGCCGCATGATCGATGCCCCCAGATCGCGGAAATTGCCGCGCCAGGCCGCCTCGGCACTGGTGGCGAACGCCAGGTAGCGCGTGCGTGCCTCCACGTTGAAGCGCACCTGCGCGTGCTGCTGCTGCGACCAGCGCTGCAGCTCGAACTCGATGTTGGGCTCGATGTCCTCCCTGCGCTGGGCCAGGCCGGGCAGGTGGTAGGTCCACAGGTTCAGGCGCGCCAGCAGGTCTTCGCGGAAACTGCCCTCCAGCACCGATTGCTGCAGATCGCGGTTGGTGCCGGCAATCAGCTGGAACTCGCTTTCCACCTCGCGGTCGCTGCCCACCGGCAGGAAGCGCTTCTCTTCCAGCGCACGCAGCAGCATGGCCTGTTCGTCCAGGCCCAGCTCGCCGATCTCATCCAGGAACAGCAGGCCCTGGTGGGCAGAGCGCAGCAGGCCGGCGCGGTCGGACGAGGCGCCGGTGTACGCGCCCTTGGTATGCCCGAACAGCGTGCTCATCGCGCCGTCGCCGCGCAGGGTGGCGCAGTTCACCTCGACAAAACGGCCGGGCAGCTGGTGCTTGAGCTTCTTCAGCTCGAACACGCGCTTGGCCAGCTGGCTCTTGCCCGCGCCGGTGGGGCCCATCAGCAGCATCGGCGCGCGCGAGCGCGTGGCCACGGTTTCAATCTGCGCGATCATCGCGTTGAAGGCCGCATTGCGCGTGGCGATGCCACTCTTCAGCAGGTCGCGGTCCTGCAGTTGCTGCTGGGCGAATCGCTGCGCGATGTGGTCGTAGCGCGACAGGTCCAGGTCGATGACCGCGTAGCTGCCGGCCGCGCCGTCCTGCTTGCGCGGCGGCGAGGTCTGCAGCAGGCGGCCGGGGAAATGCCGGCTCTCGGTGAGCAGGAACCAGCAGATCTGCGCCACGTGCGTGCCGGTGGTGATGTGGACGTAGTAGTCCTCCTCCTCCGGCTGGAACGGATAGCTGGCCAGGAAGTCGTGCAGGGTCGCGTAGACCCCTTCGAACTCCCAGGGATCTGCCAGATAGGTGTCGTGCCGCCGCACCTCCAGCCCGGGTGCCATCTGCTGCAGGTCCTCGCAGACCACGCGGGCAAGCTTGGCGTAGCGGCGCTCGTCCAGCAGCAGCTCGATGCGGTCGGGCAGGAAGTCCTCATGCATGCCCAGCGACACCGTGGGACGCCATTTCTGCCAACGACCCGGACCCTCGCCCGCGTCGAGCTGGGTGCCGAGCATGCCGAAGACTACCTGCCGACGGGACATATCCATTCCTATAAAAGACGCGCGCTGAATATATACATTCAGCGCGGTCAATGGGTGGGTGTTGCGCCAGAGATCAGGCGAAATCCAGAAAAAACAATGAGTTGATGCGTCAGTGAGAAAGTTGGCACGGCCATTGCTCTATCCCTCCCAAGACACGAAGCGGGCTGTTCCCGCCGAGGACACCACGATGGCCAACCTGACGATCTTCTCCACCCCGCGTGCCCCGGCACTGCCGCCGGCCACCACCGTCAATGAAGCCGGTGGCCTGGCCTACCGCCGCGACCCGCGCGCTGCCCTGGCCCTGTATGCGGCCACCGGCTGCCTCAACAACACCTTCTACAGCGCTGCCGACGCACAGCTGCAGCAGGTGCTGGCGCTGACCGCGCAGGTCGAGCCGCGCTTCATTGCCCGCACGGCGGTCTATGCCCGCCAGGTGGCGCACATGAAGGACATGCCGGTGCTGCTGGCAGCCGTGCTCAGCCTGCGCGACCCGGAGGCCTTCGCCCAGGTGTTCCCGCGGGTGGTCGACAACGGCCGCCAGCTGCGCACCTTCGTGCAGATCATGCGCAGCGGCCAGGTCGGCCGCCGGTCGCTGGGGTCGCTGCCGAAGCGCTTGGTACGCGAGTGGATCCAGCAGGCATCGGCGGAAACCCTGGTGCGTGCGGCCATCGGCCAGCAGCCGTCGCTGGCCGACCTGATCCGCATGGTGCACCCGAAGCCGGCCGATGCCGAGCGCAAGGCGCTGTATGCGTGGATCGTCGGTCGCCCGTACGAAGAGGCGCAGCTGCCGGCGCTGGTGCAGGCCTACGAGGCGTTCAAGCGTGACCCGCGTGGGCTGCCGCCGGACCTGCCGTTCCAGTACTTCAGCACGCTGCCGCTGGATGCGGCGCAGTGGTCGGCGCTGGCGCGCAGTGCGTCGTGGCAGTCGATGCGGATGAACCTCAACACGTTCGCCCGCAACGGCGTGTTCGATGACCCGGCGATGGTGTCGGTGATCGCAGCGCGGCTGCGTGATCCGGCCCAGGTGCGCCGCGCCCGGGTGATGCCGTACCAGCTGCTGATGGCCTACCAGGCCAGCGCCCGCCTGCCGCAGCAGATTCCGGAAGCGTTGCAGGACGCGATGGAAACGGCCACGGCGCAGGTGCCGGTGCTGCCGGGCCGGGTGGTGGTGGCGGTGGACGTGTCCGGTTCCATGCAGTGGCCGGTGACCGGCTACCGCAAGGGTGCCAGCTCGGCGGTGCGCTGCGTGGACGTGGCGGCGCTGATCGCGGCCTGCGTGCTGCGCGGCCAGCCGCTGGCCACCGTGCTGCCGTTCGATACCGAGGTGCGCCCGGTCAGGTTGAACCCGCGCGACAGCGTGATGACGTTGGCGGCGCAGTTGGCGATCAATGGCGGTGGTACCTCGGTCAGCGCACCGCTGGAACACCTCAACCGTCGCCGCGAGCAGGTCGACCTGGTGGTGCTGGTGTCGGACAACGAGAGCTGGCGTGACACCCGCAGGGGCGGCGCGACGGCCACGATGCAGGCCTGGGATGCGCTGAAGCAGCGTTGCCCGCAGGCACGGCTGGTCTGCATCGACCTGCAGCCGGTAGCCAGCAGCCAGACCGTGCAGCGCGAGGACGTGCTGCACATCGGCGGCTTCAGCGATGCGGTGTTCGACCTGCTGGCGCAGTTCGCGCAGGCGCCGGGCGATGGCAGCGGCTGGGTCGAGCGCATCGAGGACATGCCGCTGTAAACACGATGTTGGAAGGCGGCAAGGATGTCGCCAGGGACCGCCCGGCTGGCAATGGGGCCAGCCGGGCAGGACCAGGCATTCACGTTTTTCGCGGTGAATGCTGGTGGAACTACATGGGTTGTCCCTTCGGGGTCGGGTTCGAATCCCGCGTGTCCCGCCGGTTGTGGGGAGACGATGTTCCACCCCTCTTTGTCACCGCACCTGTTTCAACGCCGGCACTGCGAATGCCGGAGGAACTACAGCCTTCTAAGCTCCGGGTCGCGGGTTCGAGCCCCGCCCGCTGTGGCAACACAGCGGTAGCTCAGTGGTAGAGCAGGATGTTCCTCCACCCCTCGTCGTGCTGCCGGCACCTTCGCTTTCGTTGCGCGGGGAATGCAGGCCGAACTACATCGGTAGCCCTTCAGGGTCGGGTTCAAGTCCCGGCCGCCTGCCACGGCACCGTGGCAGGCGGAATGTTCGGCCATCTTTGTCACCGCACCTTCTTTGTTTTTGTATTGGATGAAAGGAAACATCACCATGACCACCTTGAACCATGACGTGATCCAGCAGCCGGGCGCTGCACCCATCAAGCTGTGGACGCGCGGCGTGCCGCTGGAAGACCAGGCACGCGAGCAGCTGCAGAACATCGCCAGGCTGCCGTTCATCCACAAGTGGATCGCGGTGATGCCCGACGTGCACCTGGGCAAGGGGGCAACCGTGGGCTCGGTGGTGCCGACCGTCGGCGCCATCATTCCGGCCGCAGTGGGCGTGGACATCGGCTGCGGCATGATGGCCGTGCGCACCACGCTGGATGCCAGCGACCTGCCGGACAACCTGTCGGCGGTGCGCAGCGCGATCGAGCGGGCCGTGCCGCATGGGCGCAGCGTGACCCGTGGCGGCCGTGACAAGGGCAGCTGGGACACGCCGCCGGAGCTGGCCATCGAAGGCTGGAAGCAGCTGGTCGATGACTTCGCGCTGATCTGCGAGCGCCACCCGCGCCTGAAGAACACCAACAACCTCAAGCACCTGGGCACCCTCGGCACCGGCAACCACTTCGTCGAAGTGTGCCTGGACCAGGACCAGCGCGTGTGGTTCATGCTGCACTCCGGTTCGCGTGGCGTGGGCAACGCCATCGGCACCTACTTCATCGAACTGGCCAAGCAGGAAATGCGTCGCTGGATGATCAACCTGCCCGACCAGGACCTGGCGTACCTGCCCGAGGGCAGCCAGCACTACGGTGACTATCTGTTCGCGGTGGAATGGGCGCAGCGCTTCGCACGCATGAACCGCGAGGTGATGATGCGCAACGTGGTGGCGGCCGTGCGTACGGTCATCAGCAAGCCGTTCGAGGCCCAGGCCGAGGCGGTGAACTGCCACCACAACTACGTCAACCGCGAAGTGCACTTCGGCAAGGAAGTGATGCTGACCCGCAAGGGCGCGGTGAGTGCGCGCAAGGGCGAGCTGGGCATCATCCCGGGCAGCATGGGCGCCAAGAGCTTCATCGTGCGCGGGCTGGGCAACGAGGACAGCTTCCACAGCTGCAGCCACGGTGCCGGGCGCGTGATGAGCCGCACCCAGGCGCGCAAGCTGATCACCGTGGATGAGCACGCCAGGGCCACCGCGCACGTGGAATGCCGCAAGGATGCGGAGGTGGTGGATGAATCGCCGGCGGCCTACAAGCCGATCGAGGCGGTGATGGAGGCCCAGCGCGATCTGGTCGAGATCGTGCACACGCTGCGCCAGGTGGTGTGCGTGAAGGGATGAAGCGGGCCGCGCGCGGCGTACACTGCGCCGCGCGCGGCAGGACGGCCTGCAGACGAAACCGCAGGCATGGAGGAACAGAACAGATGGACATGATCGAACTTGATGGCGGGCACGGCGGCGGACAGCTGCTGCGCTCGGCCCTGACCCTGAGCCTGTGCACCGGCATCGGCTTCACCCTGCAGAACATCCGCGCGATCCGCCGCAAGCCCGGGCTGATGCGCCAGCACCTGACCGCAGTGAATGCCGCAGCGCGGGTCGGCAACGCCTGCACGCACGGTGCCACGCTGGGCGCGACCTCGCTGCGCTTCGAGCCGGGCGTGGTGAGCGCTGGCGACTACCACTTCGCCACCGGCAGTGCCGGCTCGGCCACCCTGGTGCTGCAGACCGTGCTGCCGGCGCTGTGGCGCGCGCAGGGGCCGTCGCGGCTGCGCCTGGAAGGCGGCACCCACAATCCGCTGGCGCCCAGCGCTGATTTCATCGCCGACAGCTACCTGCCGTCACTGGCGCGGATGGGCGTGCAGGCCTCGATGCAGCTGCTGCAGCACGGCTTCCACCCGGCCGGCGGCGGCGTGATCGAGCTGCAGGTGCAGCCGTGCGGGACGTTGCAGGTGCCGTGCATGGAGCAGCGCCCGGCACTGGATTCGATGCAGGCGCAGGTGGTGATGTCCGGCCTGTCCAGCAGCATCGGCCTGCGCGAACTGCAGGTGCTGGCCGATGAACTCGGCGTCGACCCGCACCCGCGCCACGTGCAGTCGGTGCGGCCGGCACTGGGCCCGGGCAACGTGGCGATGGTGCGCGTGCGCCACGGCGACCACGTGGAAGTGTTCGATGGGCATGGCGAGCGCGGCGTGTCGGCCGAGCAGGTGGGCGCGCGCCTGGCGGGCCAGGTACGCACTTACCTCAGCGGTGGCGCGTGGGTCGGCGAGTACCTGTCCGACCAGCTGCTGTTGCCGATGGCCCTGGCCGGGGGCGGCAGCTTCACCACCCACGTCATCAGCGACCACCTGGCCAGCAACGCGCGCCTGATCGAGAAGTTCCTGCCGGTGGAATTCGACTGGCAGCCTCATGCAGGGGGCTGGCGGGTCACCGTCGAGGCCTGAACACGCCGCCGGGCATGGCCCGGCGCTGCAGATGGGCACGGGCATCAATCCCGCGCCAGGATTGATCCTGCTCAAGGCGCGGCGTGCACATCCGGTGTGCAATGGTGATGTTCCCAACTGGCACCCCGCCAAGGAGGCCCACCATGTACACCCGCATCCTGATCGCCACCGACGGCTCCGAGCTGTCCGACAAGGGCCTGGCCAAGGGCCTGGAGCTGGCGAAGGATCTCAACGCCGAGGTCGATATCGTGACGGTCTCCGAGCCGTGGGCGGTGGGCATGTACGACGCCATGGGCTGGAGCGTGGGCTACATGAACAGCCCCGAATACAAGGCCGACCGCGAGGAAGGTGCGCAGAAGGTGCTGCAGCCGGCGCTGGCCAAGGCCGCCGAGCAGGGCATCCGCGCCAATCCCGTCCATGTGTTGGACCGCTACGCCGCCGACGGCATCATCGAGACGGCCGGCGAGCGCAACAGCGACCTGATCGTGATGACCTCGCACGGTCGCCGCGGGGTGACCCGCGTGCTGCTGGGCAGCCAGACGGCCGAAGTGCTGGCACGCAGCACCCTGCCGGTACTGGTCATCCGCTGATCAACATCCACTGATCCGCGCGTTCCCGGGGAGGGGACCTGGTGCCGGTACGCAGGATGTGTGCCGGCACCCACTTCCTCCAGGCCGTCCCAGCGGGTCCGCTCAGGACAGCAGCGAGCCCCGTGCGCGCTGCCGGCAGGCCTGCCGCCAGTCGGCCGGCGACATGCCGAACTGCGCCAGGAACGCGCGCTGGAACTGGCGCTCGGACGCGAAGCCGACTTCATAGAGCAGCCAGGTCAGGCGGCAGCCCGGCTCCCGGGCGAGGTGGCGGTGCGCCAGCCAGGCCCGGCATTCACGGATGTAGCGCGCCACCCCGCCGTGGGCCCGGAACAGCCGGTAGACCGTGGAGCGGGACATCGCGAAGGCGTCGCAGATCATCTGCTCGCCCAGCTCGCAGTCGCCCAGGTGGGCATCGATGTAATCGACGATGCGCAGCAGGCGCGGGTCGGCCGTGCCGCCGCAGGTGACGCGCTGGCGTGCGCTGCGGCGGCGCAGGTCGGCGGCAAGGGATGCAACCACCGAAGGGGTGGCCTGTTGCAGGTTCATGGCAGCGTGATCCCGGCCCGCCTCCGGGGCCTGTCATGGGATCAACCGGCAGATGTGTCGGGAACCTATCATCGGCCGGCTGCACTGACGGAGCCGGCCCCGGATGCATCACCAGCTGTACAGCTTCCAGTACACCGGCGAGACGCCGTCCTTGTCGTTGTCCATGCGGCCATCGCCGTTCTTGTCGTACATGTAGAACGGTGCGCCGCGCGACGGGGTGACCTTGACCATGCGCAGCTGGCCGGACACGCGGTATTCCTCGATGACATCGCCGTTGTCCATGGTGCGGCTGGACACATCGGCGCCCTTCACGTCCACCGGGGGAGCGCCTGCACCGCCCATGCTGGCGCAGCCAGCAAGCAGCAGCAGGGAAGCCAGCATCAGGGTCTTCATCGGCAGGGCCTTCGCATCGATCGGACCTTGATTATGCCCCATCGACGCGTCGCGGCCGTGTCGCCGCGGTGCAGGCACGGGCGCGTAGAATCGTCGCATGAGCAGATTAGTCCTGATCGACGGGTCCAGTTACCTGTACCGCGCGTTCCACGCGCTGCCGCCCCTGTCCAATGCACAGGGCGAGCCCACCGGCGCGCTGTTCGGCGTGGTCAACATGCTGCGCTCGACGCTGAAGGAGCGCCCGGCCTACGTCGCCTTCGTGGTCGATGCCCCGGGCAAGACCTTCCGCGACGACCTGTACGACCAGTACAAGGCCAACCGCCCGCCCATGCCTGACGAGCTGCGCAGCCAGGTCGAGCCGATGTGCCGCATCGTCGAAGCGCTGGGCATCAGCATCCTGCGCATCCCCGGCGTGGAAGCCGACGATGTGATCGGCACGCTGGCCCTGCAGGGCGTGGCGCAGGACCTGAAGGTGACCATTTCCACCGGTGACAAGGACTTTGCCCAGCTGGTGCGGCCGGGCATCGAACTGGTCAACACCATGACCGGCAGCCGCATGGATTCGGACGCGGCGGTGATGGACAAGTTCGGCGTGCGCGCCGACCAGATCATCGACCTGCTGGCGCTGATGGGCGACACCGTGGACAACGTGCCCGGCGTGGAGAAGTGCGGCCCGAAGACCGCCGCCAAGTGGCTGGCCGAGTACCAGCACCTGGACGGCGTCATCGCTGCCGCGCCGACCATGAAGGGCAAGATCGGCGAGAACCTGCGCGCCGCGCTGGAGCGCCTGCCGCTGAACCGCGAGCTGGTGACCATCCGCACCGACGTCGAGCTGGACGCTTCGCCGGCCACCCTGGCCCTGCGCGAGCAGGACGTTCCGGTGCTGACCGAGCTGTATGCCCGCTATGGCTTCACCCAGGCGCTGAAGGAGCTGGGCGGCCCGCTGCCGGCACCGGCCGCCGCCAGTGAAGCCGCCCCGAGCCTGCGTGGCACCGCCGCCGGCTTCGCCCGGGGCAGCGCCGAAGCGCCGCCGGCCGCCGGGATCGACCCGGCGCTGTCCGCGCCCGGTGAGTACGAAACCGTACTGACGACCGAACAGCTGCAGGCCTGGGTGGAGCGCGTGCAGCAGGCTACGCTGATCAGCTTCGACACCGAAACCGATGCGCTGGACGCCATGCGCGCGCGCCTGGTCGGCATCAGCCTGGCAGTGGAGCCGGGCAAGGCCGCCTATATCCCGGTCGGCCACGATTACCCGGGGGCCCCCGCCCAGCTGCCGCTGCAGCAGGTGCTGGACGCACTGCGCCCGGTGCTGCAGGACCCGGCGAAGCAGAAGCTGGGCCAGCACGGCAAGTACGACCTGCACGTGCTGCGCCGCCACGGCGTGGACGTGCAGGGCTACCACGACGACACCATGCTCGAGAGCTTCGTGCTCAATTCCACGGCCACCCGCCACGACATGGATTCGCTGGCCCTGCGTTACTTGGGCTACAACACCATCAAGTTCGAGGACGTGGCCGGCAAGGGCGCCAAGCAGATCCCGTTCTCGCAGGTGGGCATCGACGAAGCCAGCCGCTATGCGGCCGAGGACGCCGACATCACCCTGCGCCTGCACCGTGCGCTGCAGCCGCAGCTGCTGGCCGAACCGGCGCTGGACAGCGTGTACCGCGACATCGAGATGCCGCTGGTGCCGGTGCTGGCCAGCATCGAAGCCAACGGCGTGCGCATCGATACCGATGAGCTGCGCCGGCAGAGCCACGACCTGTCCTCGCGCATGCTGGCTGCGCAGCAGAAGGCCACCGAGCTGGCCGGGCGCAGCTTCAACCTGGATTCGCCCAAGCAGCTGCAGGCGGTGCTGTTCGACGAGCTGAAGCTGCCGGCGGTGGTGAAGACCCCGAAGGGCCAGCCCAGCACCAATGAAGAAGCGCTGGAGGCGATTGCCGACCAGCACGAGCTGCCGCGGGTGATCCTGGAATACCGCGGCCTGGCCAAGCTGCGCAGCACTTACACCGACAAGCTGCCGGAGATGGTCAACCCGGACACCGGCCGGGTGCACACCAGCTACCACCAGTCCGGCGCCGCCACCGGCCGCCTGTCCTCCTCGGACCCGAACCTGCAGAACATCCCGATCCGCACCGAGGACGGCCGCCGCATCCGCCGTGCCTTCGTCGCGCCGGAGGGCTTCCAGCTGCTGGCGGCCGACTATTCGCAGATCGAGCTGCGGATCATGGCCCACCTGTCCGAGGACCCGGGCCTGGTGCGTGCCTTCGAGCAGGGCGCCGACGTCCATCGTGCCACCGCCGCAGAGGTGTTCGGGCGCACGCTGGAAGAGGTGACGCCCAACGAGCGCCGCGCCGCCAAGGCCATCAATTTCGGCCTGATGTACGGCATGAGCGCCTTTGGCCTGGCCCGCAACCTGGGCATCGACCGTGGCCAGGCGCAGGATTATGTGGCGCTGTACTTCAGCCGCTATCCGGGCGTGCGTGACTTCATGGAGCGGATGCGCCAGCAGGCGCGTGACCAGGGGTATGTGGAAACCCTGTTCGGCCGTCGCCTGTACCTGAATGACATTCATGCCCGCAACCAGGGCCTGCGTGCCGGCGCCGAACGCGCGGCGATCAACGCGCCGATGCAGGGCACCGCGGCGGACATCATCAAGCGGGCGATGGTGTCAGTGGACCAGTGGCTGCACGACAGTGGCGCCCCGGCGCGGATGATCCTGCAGGTTCACGATGAACTGGTATTCGAAAGCGAGGCCGGTTTCACCGAGGAACTGCGTAAAAACGTGATCGAGCGCATGTCGCAAGCGGCGCAATTGCGGGTGCCGCTGGTCGTTGATACCGGTGTTGGGGTTAACTGGGACGAGGCGCACTGATTCGCATTCAGGCTAAAAACGCCATGAATGGTTCATTTGTACGATTTATCTGACTCGAAGATGAATGTTTTGGGTAGCGGCCTACAATAAATTGGGCCCCTTCACGAACCGTTAGTGTTCGGGGTGTTTCTATAACTCTCGACAGGCGCAACGCCTGTCGTGGATCTCTCCCATCCCCTGGAGCAGATCTCGGAACGGGGGCTCCTCCCCAAGCGCCCGTTCCCCGGCCCCGTTGACCTCCCCCTGGTCAGCGGGGCTTTTTATTTGTGCGCTGCTGCGCCACGCTGGGCCATCGCTCCGCAGGGGAAGCCGCAATGCCCGATCTGTTCGCACTGGCGATGCCGTGGTGGGAATTCATCCTGCGTGCGGTGGTGGTCTATGCCGTGGTGCTGGGCATGGTCCGGCTCAGCGGCAAGCGCGCGCTGGGACAGATCACCCCGTTCGATGTGCTGCTGATCGTGCTGCTGGGCAACGCCGTGCAGAACGCGCTGCTGGGCACCGACACGTCGCTGGGCGGCGGCCTGCTGCTGGCGGCCACGCTGATCCTGCTGAACTATGGCGTGGGGTGGCTGACCACGCGCAACCGGCGCATGGAACGGCTGATCGAAGGCGAGCCGGTGGTGATCGCGCGCGACGGGCGCCTGCTGGAGGCCGTGCTGCGGCGCGAGCTGGTCAGCACGGCCGATTTCGAAGCCGCGCTGCGCCAGCAGGGCTGCCTGCGCGTGGAGGATGTCGAACTGGCGCTGCTGGAAACCACCGGCCACATCACCATCATTCCGAAGAAGTAGCCTTCGTAATGTCGCACGCGCTCGACGGTGCGTCCCGCTCCTGTAGAGTCGAGCTTGCTCGACTGCCGTTGGCGCAGTGCGAAAAGCAGTCGAGCAAGCTCGACTCTACGGGCATTGCGCCACACGCATTGATAGCGTCGAACGCGGCGTGGCCTCACACCCAGTCGCGCGGCACCAGGTAATCGGCCAGGCGCGCTTCGGCGCTGCCGGCTTCCGGAGTGAAGCCATATTCCCAGCGTACCCGCGGCGGCAGGCTCATCAGGATGCTCTCGCTGCGGCCGCCACTCTGCAGGCCGAACAGCGTGCCGCGGTCGTAGACCAGGTTGAACTCCACGTAGCGGCCACGACGGTACAGCTGGAATTCGCGCTCGCGCTCGCCGTGCGCGGTGTCCTTGCGCTGCTGCACGATCGGCAGGTAGGCATCGAGGAAGCCGTCGCCAACGGCGCGCAGGTAGGCGAAGTCACGCTCGAAATCGCCGTGCAGGTCATCGAAGAACAGGCCGCCCACGCCACGCGTTTCGTTGCGATGGCGCAGGAAGAAGTACTCGTCGCACCAGCGCTTGTGTGCGGCGTAGCGCTCCTCGCCATATGGCGCGCACAGGTCGTGGGCCACCCGGTGCCAGTGCTGCACGTCCTCATCGAAGGGATAGAACGGGGTCAGGTCGAAGCCACCGCCGAACCAGCTGGCCACCACTTCACCATCGCGCTGGGCCTGGAAGAAGCGCACGTTGGCATGGGTGGTCGGCACGTAGGGGTTGAGCGGGTGGAACACCAGCGACACGCCGGTGGCGCGCCAGGAGGCGCCGGCCAGCTCGGGCCGGTTGGCCGAGGCCGACGGCGGCAGGCGGCTGCCGGACACATCGGAAAAGCCGATGCCGGCCTGCTCGAACACCGCGCCGTCGCGCAGCACGCGGGTACGCCCGCCACCGCCCTCGGCCCGCTGCCACAGGTCTTCCTGGAAGCGGGCCTGGCCGTCGGCGGCCTCGATGGCCGCACAGATGCGGTCCTGCAGGTCGGTGAGGTAGGCGCGTACGCGCTCGAAATCGTTCATGGCGCGTACTTTACCGCAGCGCCCGGGCAGGCAAGCTCCTCACTGCTTGTGGTTGGGGGTGCGCGGCGCCGGTCTGGTCCGATCCTCGTCCGCCGACTGCTCCTGGACAGCACGCTCCAGGGCCTGGCCGAGATCCAACAGGCCCCAGTTGCGGGTCGCCAGCACGTCGCACGCTACGTGGCGGCCACTGCCATCGGCCTCGCAGACGGCCTCAAGCATGGGGCGGACGTCCACCCTGCTGCTGTTCTCCATCAGGCCGACCAGGTTCTCACAGCCTTCGCGGATGCCGGCCTGGCAGACCTTCTGGTAGTGCTCGCTCGCCTCGACCCACTTCCCGCCCAGCGCGGCGCGACTGCCCAGCACGTGGCAGCCCTGCATTCTGCCGGCGGCGCAGCAGGCTTCGGCTTCGCCGTCGATGGGCGCACGCGGGCAATCCTGCGGAAACGGTACTTCATTGAACTCCCGCGGCGCACTGCACTGCGCATCGCCCGGCTGCCGCTGGAAGCGCTCGAAGCGAAGCCATTGATCCAGCCCCAGCAGATCGCCGTTGGGCAATGGCTGCAGCACGTAGTCGCCGCCGCGCTCATGGCGCATGCGGATCTGGCCCTCCTGCACGCGTGCACGCACCTGCGAGCCAAAACCAAACTCCACCAGGCCGCCGTCGCCGAACTCCAGTTTTTCCAACATTCGGTCGGAGGCGTCGTAGCGGCCACAGGGCAGGGCCGTTACCGGTACCACGGTCAACGCCTCCCCCAGCGGCTGCAGCTGGGCCGATTGCCTGCAAGCCGTTTCGTCGCCCCCGTCGCAGGCGACCTGCAGGGCTGCCCTTCCTTCCTGAAGGTTCCCGGCGGCCCACTGCAGGCCGGCCACCTCCTTGCAGAAGTCACTTCCACCCACCTGCTTGCAGAGCCCCTGCAGGCGTTGTAGTCGCGCATCCGACAGAGCGGGCTTGGCGGCAGGCGAGAACACTTCAACCATGCTGGCCGCCATCGAGGCCGTGCGAATGGCAGTGGCGACGGCCTCGACGAGCTCCGGCCGCTCTTCCAGAATGGCCATGCAGGCCTCGGCGTCGGCCGCAGGATCATCATCGCGACACTGCCGGGGGAAATCCATCTCGGCCATGGCCTTTTCCATGGTGGCCTGTATCACGGCAATCTGTGCTTCGGACGGCGTATCGCTGCCGGGAGGCTGGTCAGCCTCGCGATAGCGCTCTGGCAGGGCCTGGCAGAATCGCGGAACACCTTCGGCGCAGGCCGATTCGACTGCCGGCAGGCTCAATTCATGGTAGCTGTCGAGGCAGTGCTGTGCGTCTGCGAGGCAACTGCCGGGCGCATGCTCTACCGGTGGCAGGCACGCAGCCGGCTGGGTCAGGCGGTAGCGTTTGCTGTCCTTCTGCAGAACGCGACCATCGCGCTGGACCTCCAGTTCAGAGACGAGGCCGAAGGTGAGATCAACCAGGCTGAGGCTGCCTTCGCTGCGCTGGACGACGAAGGGGAGATCGGAGATATAGCGGCCTTTCTCAGTACCGCGGTCAGGCCCGAGCACGTACAGCCTGTTGCTGCCCCCCTCGACCTCGAATACGCCGCAGCGTGGCAGGCCGGATGCAGCGGCCTGTTGGGCACAGAGCAGCAGGGACAGCAGCGCGATGCAGCGCGGAAGCAGGGTGCGCGGGGCGAATGCAGACATTTCGGGGCCAGGGCAAAAAGACGCGGGCCACGATAGCCAGCCCCCACCGATCCGCAATCAAAGCCGCTGGAACGCCTGTCCTGCGGTCACGATGCCTGCGCCGGGCAGGTCGTTCGCGTCAAAAACGCCAGCAGCCAGCGCGTCAGCGGAAGCGTGCGCGCATGTCCGGCCGCAGCAGGCGCCAGGCCAGCCAGCCCTGCAGGCCGGCAAACAGCACGGAACTTCCCAGCAGGGTCACGGTGAACATCACGCGCTGCATGTCCAGTTCACGGGCCATCGACGGGTCGTCGGCGATCAGCGCGAACACCTGGCGCAGGACACGGTCGAACCACCAGGTGATGACGAAGTTGGCCAGCGCACTCAACAGCAGCGCCCAGACATAGGCCCACAGTCCCCAGCGCCGCTCGTGCCACAGCCCCCAGCTGGCCAGCGTGGACGCCAGGCAGACCAGGGCGGCCAGCAGCGATGTGGACACCGGGTGGACCAGCATCCACCACAGGGTGCGGTCCAGGCCGTGTTCCCAGGCCAGGCTGGCCAGGTGCTGCCACAGCGGCAGTGCGGCCAAGGGAATCGCCACCAGTGCCTGCAGCAGGCAGTAGACGGTCAGTACCAGGCACAGCCAGAACGAACCCTGCGCCAACGGCTTCAACCAGTGGCTACGGGCGGCGGTGGGCGCGGCGGGAATGGGGGGAATAGGCACTGACATCCATTGTCCTTGCAGGCAGGGCCCGCGTCTTCAGTGGGGCGTCGCCAGGGCGGCGACCGCCGGCAGGATATGGTGTTCGCTCAGGGGTGCCAAGCGCAGGCCGTGCGGCGGCCGCAGTGGAACCCAGGCCAGTTCGGCGATTTCCGCGCGTGCGGCTGGCGTGCCCAGCACATGCACCCACCAGGCCTGGGCCTGTACGCGGTGGCCGGGCTCGTTCACCGCCCAGTCCTCGAACGTGCCCAGTGCGATGGCGGTCCCGGCGCGCAGCTGCACGCCGAGTTCCTCGTCCAGCTCGCGGGCCAATGCCTGCAGCGGCGCTTCACCCGCTTCGGGCTTGCCGCCGGGCTGGATGAAACGGTCGACGCCGTGCTTGCGCACCACCAGCGCGCGACCGCGGTCATCCACGATGACCGCGGCCACGATGTGGATCGTGGCCGCGTCGCGGCTCATGCCAGCCGGCTCACTTCAGGTTCTGCTCGAACAGCTTGAGGATGCGCTTGTACTGGTCCAGCCAGGAGTCGGCGCGGATGTAGCCGTGGCGTTCCAGCGGGTACGGGGCGATCGACCAGTTGTCCTTGTGCAGCTCGATCAGGCGCTGGGTCAGGTGCACCGAGTCCTGGAAGAACACGTTGTCATCCATCATGCCGTGGGCGATCAGCAGGTTGTCCTGCAGGTTCTGCGCGTACTCGATGGGCGAGGACGTGCGGTACGCCTCCGGGTCGATGTCCGGGGTGTTGAGGATGTTGCTGGTGTAGGCGTGGTTGTAGTTCTGCCAGTCCAGCACCGGGCGCAGCGCGGCGCCGGCCTTGAACGTGCCCGGCGAGCGGAACAGCGCCATGAAGGTCATGAAGCCGCCGTAGGAACCGCCGTAGATGCCGGCATGGTCGCGGTCACCCTGCTGGGTGTCGACCAGCCAGTCCAGGCCGTCCTTGTAGTCTTCCAGTTCCGGGTGGCCCATGTTGCGGTAGATCGCCGTGCGCCAGTCGCGGCCGTAGCCCTCGCTGCCGCGGTAATCCATGTCCAGCACGATGTAGCCCTTCTCCACCAGCAGGTTGTGGAACATCTGCTCGCGGAAGTAGGCCGGGTAGCGCTGGTGCACGTTCTGCAGGTAGCCGGCACCGTGCACGAACATCACGATCGGGTACTTCCTGCCCGGTTCCTTGTGCTCGGGCTCGTAGTACTTGGCCCAGACCACGCCGGCACCGTGCTTGGACGGCACCGCCACCAGCTTCGGCTGGACCCACTCGCGCGCCTTGTACTCGGCGGTGCGGGTGTCGGTCAGCACGCGCGCCTGGCCACCGGCACTGGGCACCACGGCCAGCTGGGTCGGCAGGTAGGCGGCCGAATAGCGCACCAGCAGCTGCTGGCCATCGGGCGACAGCGAGAAATCTTCCACGCCGTTGAGGCTGGTCAGCTCGCGCACCTGGCGATTGCCGGTGTCGACCGCGCAGACTTCATAGTCGTGCGGCGCCTGCTGGTTGCACAGGAAGTAGAAGCCCTTGCCGTCGGCCGACAGCACCGGCGCGGAGGTTTCCCACTTGCCGCTGGTCAGCGCCTGCGGCTTGGCCGTGCCGGCCTGGGTGTACAGGTGCGAGAAGCCCGATTCCTCGGACAGCAGCCACAGGGTGCGGCCATCGGCCATCCAGCCGAAATCGTTGAAGCCCCAGTTGATCCATGCGTTGTCGGTCAGGCGGTGGCGGTTCTGCACGCGGCCATCGTTGCCGATGCTGACGATCCAGCGGTCCTTGTTGTCGTTGGCGCGCAGCATCACCGCAGCCTGCTGGCCATCGGCGCTCCAGCGCATGCCGCCGCCCATGAAGTCGCTCATCACCTGCACGCTGCGGTCGCCCTTCAGCGGGTCCTTGCCGGCCTTGCGGCGCAGCTCGGCCAGCGGGTCGGTGCCGATGCCCGGCAGGCCCGACAGCGAGAGCTTCTCGGCCTTGCCGGTGCGCACATCGACATACCACAGGGTGTGCGGCTCGAAGCCGTTGCGGCCGACGCGGGTGCGGGTGTCCTCGGTTTCCTCGTAGCCCGATTCGGTCACGTACAGCGGCATCTTGCTGGTGCGGCCGTCATCGAAATCCTTCGGCTTGGTCACCACGATCAGGTGGCCCAGGTCCGGCGACAGCAGGCTGTCGGCGATCTCCACGTCGGCGCCCAGGTAGATCGGGGCTGCGGCACGGGTCGGGTCGGCCTGGCGCCAGCGCTGGTCCTGGTCCTTCAGCGCTTCACGCTGGTCGCGGTCGCGGCGCAGGGTTTCCAGGGTGCGCAGCTGCTGGTCGCGAAGCAGGTCGTCCTTGGGCTTGCTGGCCGGGTCTTTCTCGGCCTTCAGGCTGGCCACCTGCTGCACGCCGGCGGCGGCTGTCCAGTGGAACCATTCCTGGCCGACGCGCCAGATCACGCCGTTGTCGGCGGCGAAGTTGACCCCGGCCGCGCGTTCGTTGCTGCGGGTCAGCTGGGTCAGCGCGCCGCTGCGCAGGTCGCGCACGAACACATCGCCGTTGCGGACGAAGGCGCTGCGGCTGCGGCTGCGGTCGTAGACCGGCTCGGCCACGTCCAGGGTGCCGCGCTGGTCATCGGCCACCTGTGCGGCGGCGCCACCGGCCAGCGGCTGGCGGAAGGTGTCGCGCACCGGGCTGCCGTTGCGCTTGAGCTGGTACTCCACCTGCTGGCTGTTCCAGGACCACCAGGCCTTCTCGACCGGCGGACCGATCCAGTCCGGGTCGGCCATGGCCTGTTCGATGGTGATCGGCGTCGGCGCGGCATGCGCGGCCGGTGCGGCCAGCACGGCCGACAGCAGGAGGGACAGGGGCAGCACTCGGGACATGGGCGGACAGCACCAGATGAGGAAACCGGGCAAGGGTAGCAGCCGCCCGGGCCGGGGGAGGGGGCCACAGGTCATGCAGACCGCTTGGGCAAAGGCCCGGCGGGGCCTTGCGTGGCGCATGATGGGCGACTGAGCCGGAAAGAGCCGACCATGTACCCCTACGACTACCGCATTTCCCTGGGGGTGCAGCACCCTGCAGTCGCCAGCGCCGACATCTCCGCCCGGCTGGGGCTGGAACGGAGGTTCTTCCGTGATGCCGGCACCGATCTACGTGGCGGTGATGGCCGCTTGATCCGGGTACATGGCTTCACCTGGGTGAGCTTTGAACTGGCCGCTGGCAAGGATGGCTGGCTGATGGACGCCTGGCCGCAGGTGGTCGGGATTCTGCAGGCGCGGGTGCAGGTGATCCAGGCATTGAACCAGGAGGGCGCCGATGTCGGCCTGCGTATCGCTGTTTTTGGCAAGCGGGCGTGGGCGGGTTTTGAACTGGATCCTGCACTGGTGCGGCTGATGGCCGACCTGCGGCTGGGCTTCCATCTGGAAACCTGTTTTCCGGATGCACCGGTCGAGACCGAGACCGACGACGAAGCCTGATACATCCACTGCAACCGGTCGCCGGGCCTGCGCATCCAATCTCCTGAACCCGCATCATTCACCGGACAGGAGCACGACCATGCAGGAACTCATCCCGATCACCCTCTTCCTCTGCATCGCCTACGCGATCCATGCCATTGCCGATGCGCGGGCGCGCAGCAAGCTGGTGGCCCCGCACGTGCCGGAGGAAGTGATCCGCTCGCTGGCGGTGCTGGAGGAGGAGCGCCGCCGCCAGGGCGCGCTGCGCTGGGGCATCAGCCTGGTCAGCCTGGCCGTGGCCCTGGCCCTGCTGGAAGCCATGGGTGCGCGCGAGCTGACCTTCGGCGCCGCCGCTGCGCTGGCCGGCAGTGCCGGCGTGGGCCAGCTGCTGGCGTGGTTCATCACCCGCCCCGCCGTGCGCAAGGGCTGACCGGCGCATGCCACGGGCACAGCGAGCGGCCAACGCATGAGCCTGCTGGGTGGCGCTTTGGCTGCATTGCGCGGGCGGCGTCGCGACGCCGTCGCCGAGGAACCGGCTGCGTGGGAAGACGACCGCGCGCTGGTGGTCGCCATCATCGATGGTTCGCAGGCAGCGTTCGCGCAGCTGGTGCAGGCCCATCAACGTACCTGTGCACACGTGATCGGGCGCATGGTCGGCAATCGCGACCAGGTGGCCGACCTGCTGCAGGAAACCTTCCTGGCGGTGTTCCGCCAGCTGCACCGGTTCCGCTTCGAATCCTCGCTGCGGACCTGGGTTTCGCGGGTGGCCTACACGACGGCGCTGCAGCACCTGCGCCGCCGCCGGTTGGAGATGCAGTGGATGGTGGCGGTGGAGGTGCCCGAGGAGCTGGGGATCGGCGACGAGGGCCCCGGCCCGGCGGAGCTGAGCGAGGCGCTGCACGCCGGCCGGCAGCTGGGCGCGGCGCTGGAGCGGCTGACCCCGCCGCAGCGGCTGATCGTGGGCCTGCATTACCTGGAGGATTTCGACCTGGCCGAGATTGAACAGGTGACCGGGATGGCGCGCGGTACCATCAAGAGCCACCTGTACCGCGCGCGGCAGACCCTGAAGCAGGAGTTGACGCGACGCGCCACCGCCGGAGAACTGCTGTGAGCGAAGCCAACGACCCCCGCGATGCCGATGCGCGCGCGCTGTCGCAGGCGCTGCGCGAGCAGGAACAACAGCACGCCGTGCCTGATGTAAGCGACGCGCTGCAGCAGCGGCTGCAGGCGGAAACGCGCGACAGCGGTGTGCTGTACGTGGTGGTGCAGGTGCTGTTGTTCGGCGCCCTGTTGGCTGCAGCAGCCTGGTATTTCTGGCACTGACATCTCCCGCCGGGCATGGCCCGGCGCTACCGGCAGATGGGTCGCACGGTGCC